>DASQLE010000266.1:0-6695 GCA_035630175.1 Beijerinckiaceae bacterium | reverse complement strand
GGAGCTTGCGCTTAGGATTGGTCGAGCGCGAGACGAGCACCCGGTTGCCGGCGGCCGTGAGACCGAGCATGGCGCCCGGATTGGCGCAATGGGCGGTGACACGCTCCCCCGAGGCGAGATCGATATCGGCGAGAAATCGTTTGTAGCGCTGCACGAGACGACCCTCGAGCAGCGGAGCGGCGAAACGCATGGCTGGGCAGACATCCGGAAAGCTGTGCGCGTAGCAGGGGAGGGGTGCTGCGTTCAAGCGCAACCGCTTGAGCCGGGCCGAGGTCCGCGATAGAGCATGATGCCGAAAAGCCGGTCCTCGGACTCGATCGGAGGATGGCGCCACGCCCGGATCAACGTCCGGGCGCATGCTTTTCGGAAGAACATCATGCTCAGCTTGTTCAAATCGATCACCTTCATGCGTTTGATCGACTCGATCAAAACGCGTCGTGATCTAGGGCGCCGGAAGGGGGGAAACCATGGCCGCAGATTCCGTCACCGCCGCCTTGCTCGTCATCGGCGACGAAATTCTGTCCGGGCGCACCAAGGACAAGAACATCGGCTATATCGCCGAATACCTGACCGAGGTGGGCATCGACCTCCGCGAGGTGCGGGTCGTGCCGGACATCGAGGACGAGATCATCGCCGCGATCAATGCCCTGCGCGGCCGCTACAGCTATCTCTTCACCACCGGCGGCATCGGCCCGACCCACGACGACATTACGGCCGATTGCGTCGCCAAGGCCATGGGCGTCGCCATCGACGTCAATCCACGCGCGGTCGCCATGATGCGCGAACGCTACAAGCCCGAGGACCTCAACGAGGCGCGCCTGCGCATGGCGCGCATCCCCGAGGGCGCCGACCTCATCGACAACCCGATCTCGCGGGCGCCCGGATTCCGCATCGGCAACGTCATCGTCATGGCCGGGGTGCCCACGATCATGCAGGCCATGCTCGACAACGTGGCGCCGACGCTCGCGACCGGCGCCCGCATGATCATCGAGACGATCGCCGCGGGAGGCGTGCCGGAGGGCCTTTATGCGACGGGGCTCGGCGAGGTCGCCAAGGCGCATCCGCACGTCTCGATCGGCTCCTATCCGGCCTTCACGGCGAGCGGCTTCGCCAACCAGATCGTCGTGCGCGGCAAGGACCGCTCGGCCGTCGACGCAGCCTCGGACGCGGTGCGCGATCTCGTCAGCCGGCTCCAGCCGGCGCCCATCCCCGCCTGATCACTGATCCGAGACAAGGTCACCATGGCGTCTTCGTCGCAAAAAGCATTTCCGGTATCGTGGGACCAGTTCCACCGCGATGCGCGGGCGCTTGCCTGGCGCTTGTCGGGGGAGGGGCCGTTCGAGGCGATCGTGTGCATCACCCGCGGCGGGCTCGTGCCGGCGGCCATCGTGGCGCGCGAACTCGGCACCCGCCTGATCGAGACCGTCTGTGTGGCGAGCTATCTCGACTACAAGAACCAGAGCGACCTCAGGGTCCTGAAGGGCGTCGCGCCGGCCGTGAAGGCGCTCGGCGACGGGCAGGGCCGGGGCGTGCTCGTGGTCGACGACCTCACCGATACCGGCAAGACGGCGAAGATCGTGCGCGACATGCTGCCCAACGCTCATTTCGCCACCGTCTACGCCAAGCCTGCCGGACGGCCGATGGTCCACACCTTCGTGACCGAGGTGAGCCAGGATACGTGGATCTATTTCCCCTGGGATATGGGGCTCGCCTATCAGGAGCCGATCAGCAAGGACACCAAGGGTTAGATCCCGAACGATGCGGCGGCATCCCGCGCCGGACGCTACCTCTCCAGGTGCTCGGCCGGGGCGGTGATGCGGAGCGTCAGGCCGTCTGGCGCCCATTCGGTGTCGATCGTGCCGCCGAGCTCGCCGGCGACGCTGCGGCGCGCCAGGGTGGTCCCGAAGCCCTCGCGGATGGGCGGCTGGTCGATCGGCGGCCCGCCGCGCTCCCTCCAGACCAGCTCGAAGGTGCCGCCGGCCGTTCGGCAGGCGATCTCGACGCGGCCCTCCGCCGTCGACAAGGCTCCGTATTTGACCGCGTTGGTGGCGCATTCGTGGATCGCCAAGGCGAGCGACGTCGCCGCCGCGGGGCCGATCGCCGCGTCGGCTCCCGTGATTTGGATGCGGTCGCCGTCCTCGGCCCAGGGCTCGAGAATGGCCTTGATCAGGTTGTGCAGGCTGCGCGCCGAGCGAGCGACGCCGTCGTGGTCGCTGTCGACCGGCCGCACGTAATCGTGCGCGCGGCCGAGAGCCTCGATGCGCCCGCCGATGATCTTGGCGAAAGGCTGTACGGCCTCATTGCCGCGCGCCGACAGCCGCACGATGCTCGAGATCACGGCGAACAGGTTCTTGATGCGGTGGCTGAGCTCCCGGCTCAGCAGATCCCGTGCCCGCTCCGCCCGCCTGTGCTTCGTCACCTCCTCGCATACGACGCCGACGCCGACCACCTCGCCCGTGTCGTCCTTGATCGGGTAGAATTGCTCGACCCAGCAGCGCTTGACGCCGGGCTCGCGAGGCGTCTCAGCCTCGATCTCCACGTCGACCACCGGCTCGCCGGTTGCCATGACCTGCCGGAGCGCCGGCTCGGCGACGTCGCGGAGCGCCGGCAGCGCGTCGAACACGTAGCGGCCGATATGGTCCCCGGCGGGCAGACCGTTGATGTCCGCGAGCGCCGCGTTGATGCGTGCGAAGCGCAGATCCCGATCGAGGAGCGCAAGGCCGACCGGCGCGTTCTGATAAAGCGCCTTCAGTTCGCGAAACCGGGCGCGCGCGTCGCGTTTGCTGCGGCGCAGCTCCTCTTCGATCTCCTTGCGGGCCGTGATGTCGATGTTGATGCCGGCGATGCCGAGGGGCACGCCGTTCGCATTGAGCACCGCTTCGCCGCGGGACAGGATCCAGCGCGTTGTCCCATCCGGCAGGACGGCCCGGAATTCCACCTCGTGGGGGCCCGGCTCGCGCATGAGCCGCCGATGATCTGCTTCCACTCGGCCGCGATCGTCCGGATGAACGCGGCCGAGCAGGGTCTTGAAATCGAACGGCTCGTCCGACCCGACGCCGTAGAGCGCCTTGAAGCTCGGCGGCGCGATGAGGCGATCGCCGCGGCCATCCCACTCGAACGGAATGGCGCCGCCCAGCTCCTGAGCGCGCTTGAGCCGCGCGTCCGTCTGGGGCGGGTCGGTCGCGCCCCGCCTGCGCTCGGTGATGTCGACGACAACGCCGACGATGCGCTCCTGGCCGGCCAGCCGGTCGCTGCGGCCTTGCCCGCGCAACCGGCGCACGGCGCCGTCCGCGCCTCTGACTCGGAACGTGGCCTTGAAATCGCCGGTCGCGCTGGCCGCCAGGGCGGCCGCCCGAAGCGCGGCGGTGTCCGCGGGATGGACGGCGGCGAAAACCTGCTCGACCAGCACCTCTCCCTGATCAGGCAGGAACCAGAGCCGTCGCGCCGTCGCATCGGCGAAGAATGCGTCGTCCGCTGGGTGCCAGGACCACAAGCCCACCTGGCCTGCCGTCAGGACGTCGCGAAGCAGTCCATCGGGCTGAAGCGAGCCGAACCCGGCAGGGTCGCGATCGACTCCCGACAGTTCCGTCATGCCGCTGCCGCGCGTCGAGGGCAAGGACGCTCCCTTTCGTCCGCAGACACGTGCTGAACATCGTGGCGGAAGCCGGCGGCATGCCGCACGCAAGACAGAACCGGAAACACACTTGTCACGGACGTGTAGAATCACGGCTCGCGACGGCGAAGTCAACGAGCTTGGCGAGGATGATCACAGGTGACGATGCGTTCTGATCGAATCGATCGCAAGGCACGAACCTGACCGATGCGAGCACGCTGAGGATGGTTCGGCATCGGTCCCCGACGCCTGTGCCGCCGGGCCTCGATCAATGATGCGCGGGAAGCGCGATCTCGAAGCGCGAGCCGCTCGACGGCCTTTGCGCGACGCGCGCCCCGATCTGGCTGGCGTAAGTCCGCACGAGCGTGAGCCCGATGCCGCCGGAGCGGCGGGACGCTTCCTCGGCATCGAACCCGGGACCGTTATCGGCGACGGCCAGCCGCGCCGCTCCGTCGGGCTCGGCGGAGATCTGGATAGTGATCGCGCCCGCCCGGCCGCCCGCGAAGGCGTGCTTGAAGCTGTTCGACAGAAGCTCCGCGAGGATCAGGCCGACCGTGTTGGCATCGTGCGGCGGCACCGGATAGCTGTCGCCCGAGATGGTGATCGTCACCTGGTCGCCATGATACAGGCCGGCGAGGGCGCTCGCGAGTTCCTTGGCGTAGGTCCTGAGATCGATCTGCGAGATGTTGCTGGCTTCGTGATAATGCGTTTGCACGATCGCCAGAGCCTGGATGCGGTCCGCGAACGACTCGAGCACCCCAAGGCAAGTCGGATCGGCGGTGTGGCGCATCGACAGTCCGACGAGGCCGAGCATCACCTGCAGGTTGTTCCTGACGCGGTGGTGGATCTCCGCCGTCAGGACGTCCCTTTCGCGCAGCATGACGTCCTGGTCGGCGAGGACCTGTCTGAGGCGCTCCTCATCGAGCTTGCGCTCCGTGATGTCGACGCAGGAGCCGAGATAGCCGGCGAGAACGCCGTCCCGGAAAAGCGGCCGGCCGTTGTCGAGCACCCAGCGGTATTGGCCATCGTGGCGCCGCAACCGATAGTCCATGGAGTAGTCGCGGCCCGTGTCGAACGCCTCGGCATAGGCGCCGAAACACCGTTCCAGATCGTCGGGATGGACCCCCGCGGTCCAGCCGCTGCCGAGTTCCTGGTGGAGGTTGCGGCCGGTGAAATCAAGCCAAGGCTTGTTGAAGAAGTCGCACAGCTTGTTCGGGCCGGCACGCCACATCATGACCGGGGCGCAATCGGCGAATTCCTTGAAGTGATGCGCAATATCGGCGTGCAATGGCCGCTGCCCCCGGACGCAACTTAATCGGGAATAACGTATGTTATACCTCCTGGTTCCCGGCTGACGGCGCGGCATCGGGGCAGTCGGCATACGCCTTCCGCCAGCCTCCCCGGGCTGCCACATGCGTCGGCATGGATGCCAACGGGATGAGAGTGGCGGCCCTGATCAACGAGCGTGCCGGCGCGGTCGCCCGCCGGTCTGGGGACGCGTTCGGCCGCGACCTCGCCTCCGCCTTTGCCGGCGCCGGGATCGCGGCCGAGCTGCAGTTCGTGCCCGGCGAGCGCATGCGGCAAGCAGCCGTCGAGGTTCGCGAGCGTGCCGCCCGGGGCGAGCTGGACGCGGTCGCCGTTGCCGGGGGTGACGGGACGGTCGGCGCCGTCGCCAGCGCGCTGGCCGGGACCGGCATTCCCCTCGGCGTGCTTGCGCTCGGGACGCTCAACCACTTCGCCAAGGACCTCGGCATCCCGCTGGAACTGCCGGCAGCGGTGGCGATGATCGGCGACGGCCATGTGCGGAGCGTCGACGTGGCGGACGTCAACGGGCAGGTTTTCGTCAACAACTCCTCGATCGGTCTCTACCCGTACATGGTTCTCGACCGCGAGCGACGGCGGAGCCGGCATGGGCAGGCGAAGTGGGCCGCGACGGTGTTGGCGGCGTTCCGCACCCTGCGCTACCTGCCCGTCCGTCGGCTGTCCGTGAGGGCAGGGGGCTGGGACGAGCCCTGTCGGACCCCGTGCGTGTTCGTCGGCAACAACCAGTACAGGCTGGCCGGTCCGGCTCTCGGCACGCGCGAGCGGCTGGATGAGGGGCGCCTCTCCCTTTACGTGGCTCCGAGCCAAAGCCGATCGGCGCTCCTCCTCCTCGCCATGCGCTCGGCCCTCGGCCTCGTCGACGAGAAGCACGACCTGCGTGTCCTGCAGGCCGATTGCGTCGAGATCGGTTCACGCACGAGTCGCCTTCTCGTGTCCCTGGACGGCGAGGTTGCGGTCCTGCGGCCGCCCCTGACCTATCGGTTGCGGCCGAGCGCGCTGACGGTGTTCTCGCCGCTGCCGGGGAACGCTGCCCCCTGATCTCCGGACCGGCCGGTCGAGTGCGGTTACGCGCCGGCGTTCGCGCCGCGATCAACGGCGAGGCTCTGCCTCGATGATCGCCTGGCGGTCGACGGCAGAAATGCCGCAATCCGGTGCGAGGCAAGGTGCCGGCGCGAGAGCCTGTCGCCTGAAGAAGGATTGCGGTCATGTGCGCAGGGTGGACCCGACGCGGCGTTTGCCTCGGCCTCGGCCTCGTTCTCGCAGGCGCGACGCGGGCGCGGGCCACGGACCTGCCCCGGATGGTGGTGACCAAGGACCCGTCCTGCGGCTGCTGCCGCGGCTGGACGGAGCACGTGCGCGCAGCCGGATTTCCCATCGAGATCGTCGAGTCGGCGAGCGTCGGTCGCCTCAAGGCGCGCCTCGGCGTGCCGCAGGATCTCGCCGGCTGCCACACCGCCGAGGTCGGCGGCTACGTGGTCGAAGGGCATGTGCCGGCGGCGGCGATCCGGCGTCTGCTCGAGGAACGGCCGGCCGCCACCGGGCTAGCGGTCCCCGGCATGCCGGTCGGCTCGCCGGGCATGGAGGTGGAGGGCTCGCCGCCGGAGATCTACGAGGTCGTGCTGTTCGGACCGTCGGGACGGCAGCTTTTCGCGCGCTATCGGGCCGCCGAGGAACTCTAAAGGACGCCGCATGCGAGCCGGCAACTCGTCAACAAAACAGGCTGCCGGGTAGTCGCTCGATCACCGTGAGCCGACAGGCC
>DASQLE010000265.1:0-3621 GCA_035630175.1 Beijerinckiaceae bacterium | reverse complement strand
CAGCACTCCATAAGGATGGCGGGAGGCGGCGCTCGTCATACCCCGGGAACCGATCGAAATCGGGCCGACTATGGCCTGCCTTCGTTTAGAAGCCGTTGACTATCAGGGACGGGCGCTGCCGTAGGGCGGGCGGGGGATGTTCATATGGGCCGCGCGCAGGGCCGCCGACCAGCGCTCCCTGAGGTCGTGAAAGTAAGGCTCGGCCGCCTCGATGCGATGGACCAGCTCGGCTTCGAGAGCGTCCCGGCGGATCACGGCGATGTCGATCGGCAGCCCGACCCCCAGGTTCGAGCGCATGGTGGAATCCATCGAGATCAAGGCGATCTTCAAGGCGTCGTAGAGGTCCGAGCGGTAGGTGACGGCGCGATCGAGGATCGGCTTGCCGTATTTGTGCTCGCCGATCTGCAGGAACGGGGCATCCTGTCCGCAGGCGATGAAATTGCCCGCCGCGTAGATCATGTAGAGGCGCATCGGCCCGCCGGCGATCTGGCCGCCGAACAGGAACGAAACGTCGAAGGAGAGCCCGGCGTCCTCCAGGGCCTGTTCTTCGGTGGCGCGTATCTGGCGGACGGCGCGGCCGATGAGCTGGGCGGCGCGGAACAGGCTCGGCGCATCGTCGATGGTCTCGAGTTCCTTGGTGTCCGGGTTCTCGATCCCCTCCCGGAGCAGGCTGATCACCGATTGCGAGACCGACAGGTTGCCGGCCGTCGCCAAAGCCAGCACCCGCTCGCCCGGCTTGGCGAAGATATGCAGCTTGCGGAAGGTGGAGACGTTGTCGAGCCCGGCATTGGTGCGCGTATCGGCGATCACCACGAGCCCTTCTTCGACGAGGATGCCGGCGCAGTACGTCATCTGATTCCCACGGGTTGCGCGCATCCGAACCGTTTAGGAGCCTCGCGGCGGGGCGCAACGGCGCGCGCGCGCCTTATCAACCGTCATGTTTGCGCCTGGCGCTGCGCGCTGTCGACCGTCAGCGAGACGTCGAGGTCCTCCGAACCGCCGCCGGTGCGGCTGCCGCGGACGGGGGCCGCGCCGAGGTAATCGAGGCCGACGGCGACGCGCACATGGGCATCGCTGACGCTGATGCCGTTGGCGGCGTCGAAGCCGACCCAGCCGAGATGCGGCACCTTGGCCTCCGCCCAGGCATGCCCGGCCTCCTGCTCGACGACGCCGTCGACGCGGTAGAGATAGCCGGAGACGTAGCGGGCGGGAATGTCGAGGCAGCGGGCGGCCGCGATGAAGATATGCGTCAGGTCCTGGCAGACGCCGCGCCCGAGCGCGAAGGCCTCGGCAGCCGTGGTAGTGACGTGCGTCGGCGAGGTGTCGAAGGCGACCTGCCGGTGCAGCGCCTCGAGCAGCCGGTGCAGGGTCGCGAGACGATCGGACGATCCGCCAAGGTCCTGCGCGAAAGCGCGGATGGCTTCGTCCGGCGCGGTCAGATCGGTGTCGCGGAGATAGACGGGGTCCGGCAGCCGCTCGACCGAGCCGCGGACCACCCCGCCCGCGTCGTGGGTCTCCACCTCGCCCGTGACGCACATGGTGATCGCCTCGACCGTGGCGTCGGCCGAGAAGGTGTGGACGATATTGCCGAACGAGTCCTGGCGCGGGTGCAGCCGCCCGTCGACGCTCGGCTCGATGCGCCAGCGGCGCACATGCTGCCCGCCGTCGCCACGCGGCGTCATGCGCAGGATCTGGGTGAGCGCCTTGACGGGGCGCTCGTAACGATAGTGCGTTTTGTGGGAGACGGAGATTCGCATCGGACGGGGTGAGGCGCTGCGCCTCACATCAAGTACTGCTCGTTGATCGCCGAGCCAAGCCGATTGTTCTCGTCGATGAACTCGGTGACGAACTCGTGCAGGCCCTCGCCGAAGATCTCCTCGATGCGGGCGTTCGAGAGCCGCGCCAGCATGGTGCTGGCGAGCCTTTGGCTCTGGCCGCGGCGCCCGTAGGCGTCGGCGATCAGATCGAGATGGCGCACCAGCACCTCGTAGCAATTGGCGAGGGAGCGCGGCATGGCGGCGTTGAGGATGAGGAGGTCGGCGACGAGCCACGGCTTGACGCTGTCCCGGTAGACCCAGTGATAGGCGGTCATGGCCGAGACCTCGCGCAGGATCGTCGTCCACTGGAAATAATCGAGGCTGCCGCCGACGCGCTCGTTCGCCGGCAGGAGGAGCTGGTATTTGACGTCGAGGATGCGGGCGGTGTTGTCGGCGCGCTCGATCGCCGTGCCGAGCCGGGTGAACCAGTAGGCGTCCTTGCGCAGCATGGTGCGGTAGGCGGAACCGTCGAAGGTGAGGGAGACGCTTTTCGCCCAGTCGAGGAAGCCGGTGAACTCCTCGCGCGTCATGTCGGTCTCGTCGAAGCGCTTGAGCTCGAGCCAGGCGCCGTTGATCGCCTCCCACATCTGCCGCGTCAGCGCCGTGCGCACCGCCCGGGCGTTGTCGCGCGCCGTCTCGATGCAATTGCGGATCGACGACGGATTTTGCATGTTGAAGGCGAGGAAATGGCGGACCGTGTCCTCGTTGACGACGTCGTAATGCTGCTTGAAGGCGTCGAGATCGGCGGCGACTGCGACGGCGCTCTCCCATTCGTTGCGCTCGCCGCCATAGCCCGAGGGCAGGGAGGCCAGCCGGATGGTGGCGTCGAGGATGCGGGCCACGAGGTCGGCCCGCTCCGTATAGCGGGACAGCCAGTACAGGCTGTCGGCGGTCCGGGAGAGCATCTAGGGCCGCTCCCCCAGGCCGCGAAGGGGAGGGGCCGGGACGGCTCCCCGCGACGAGCGCTGTGCCGCTTTCTCAACCATCCAGCACCCACGTATCCTTGGTGCCGCCGCCCTGGCTCGAATTGACGACCAGCGAGCCCTCTTTGAGGGCGACCCGGGTGAGGCCGCCGGGCACGACCCTTGTCGTGTCGGCGCCGGTCAGCACGAAGGGACGGAGGTCCACGTGCCGGGGCGCGACGCCGGAGGCCACGAAGGTCGGGCAGGTGGAGAGCGCCAGGGTCGGCTGGGCGATGAAGCCGTCGGGCGCGGCCTTGATCTTTCGGGAGAAGGCATCGATCTCGCGCTTCGTCGCGTGCGGGCCGACCAGCATGCCGTAGCCGCCGGAGCCGTTGACTTCCTTGACGACCAGCTCGGGCAGGTGATCGAGGACGTAGCCGAGCGCCTCCCGTTCCCGGCAGCACCAGGTCGGCACGTTCTTGAGGATCGGCTCCTCGCCCGTGAAGAAGCGCACGATCGCCGGCATGTAGCTGTAGACGGCCTTGTCGTCGGCGACGCCGGTGCCGACCGCGTTGGCGAGCGTGACGTTGCCGGCCTGATAGGCGCCGAGGAGGCCCGGCACGCCGAGGGCCGAGTCCGGCCGGAAGACGAGCGGATCGAGGAAGTCGTCGTCGACGCGGCGATAGATCACGTCGACGCGCCGCGGACCCTCCGTCGTGCGCATGAAGGCGGCTTCGTCCCGGACGAACAGATCGGACGCCTCGACCAGCTCGATGCCGAGCTTGTCGGCCAGGAACGAGTGCTCGTAGAAGGCCGAGTTAAAGCGCCCCGGCGTGAGCAGGACCACGGTCGGGTCGTGCGAGGCCGAGCGCGGCGCGACCGAGCGCAGGGTGGCGAGGAGC
>DASQLE010000264.1:0-2272 GCA_035630175.1 Beijerinckiaceae bacterium | reverse complement strand
TGTTCGCGCGCCAGAGCGGCGCCGAGGGGGAAGCCCGATGACGCTCGCGGCGGACGCGCCGACCCTGCTCTACCAGCGAGCCGATTGGGATTTCGAGACGATCCGCCGGATCCACGACGCCATCGAGCGTGTCGCCGTCGACGAGCTCGGCCTCAACGTCTATCCGAACCAGATCGAGATCATCACGGCCGAGCAGATGCTCGACGCCTATTCGTCGATCGGCATGCCGCTGTTCTACAAGCATTGGTCGTTCGGCAAGCATTTCGCCCAGCACGAGGTCGGCTACCGCAAGGGGCTGCGCGCCCTCGCCTACGAGATCGTCATCAACTCCAATCCCTGCATCAGCTACATCATGGAGGAGAACACGACGACGATGCAGGCGCTCGTCATCGCCCATGCCGCCTTCGGCCACAACCACTTCTTCAAGAACAACTACCTGTTCCGCATCTGGACGGACGCCGAAGGCATCCTCCCCTATCTCGAATTCGCCAAGGACTACATTACCGGATGCGAGGAGCGCTACGGCCAAGCCGCCGTCGAGCGCGTGCTCGACGCGGCGCATGCCCTGCGCAGCCACGGCGTGCACCGCTACCCGCGCAAGAAGGTTCCGGATCTCGCCTCGGAGGAGCGGCGCGAACGCGAGCGCCTGCTCCAGGCGGAGCGGACCTACAACGACCTGTGGCGCACCGTGCCGGGCAAGAAAGGCAAGAGCAAAGCCGGCCTTGACGACGAACGGCGCCGCGCCCTGCTCGAGCTGCCGCAGGAGAACATCCTTTATTTCCTCGAGCGGACCGCGCCCCGCCTGCAGCCCTGGCAACGGGAGATCCTCCGCATCGTGCGCCTGATGGCGCAGTATTTCTATCCGCAGTCCCAGACGAAGGTGATGAACGAGGGCTGCGCCACCTATTGCCATTACCGGATCATGCAGCGGCTGCACGAGCGCGGCGAGGTCGGCGAAGGGTCGTTCCTGGAATTCCTGAAGGCCCACACCAACGTCGTCTGCCAGCCGAGCTTCGACGAGCCGGGGTTCCGGGGCTGGAACCCTTATGCGCTCGGATTCGGCATGATGCAGGATATCGAGCGCATCTGCACGGCCCCGACGGAGGAAGACCGCGAGTGGTTCCCCGACATCGCCGGCTCGGGCGACGCCATGGCCGCCTTGCGCGACATCTGGGCCGATTACCGCGACGAGAGCTTCATCGCCCAGTTCCTCAGCCCGAAGCTGATCCGGCAATGGCGTCTCTTCCACGTGGTCGATCCGGACGAAGAGCCGTATGTGCGGGTCGCCGCCATCCACGACGAGCGCGGCTACCGGCGCGTCCGGCGGGCGCTGGCGCGCCAGCATGACGTCGGCTGGCTGGACCCCGACATCCAGGTCGTCGATGTCGACCTCGCCGGCGACCGGCGCCTCGTCCTGCACCATGCCGTCCTGAACGGGATCCTGCTCGACGAGAACGACCTGTCCCCCGTGCTGCAGCACCTGGCCGATCTGTGGGGCTACGACGTGGTCCTGAAGGAAGTCGAGACCGACGGCACCGTCGCCAAGGAGCATGCCGCCGGCGCCCGTCCCCTGCTGTCGTGACGGCCGTATAAGGCCAAGCCTCGCGCCCCGCCAAAAATATAACGCATGTTAACGGCTAAGGTGAAACTCAGGCCGGGCGCCGCCGTTGTGAATCGTGATTGCACGTTGTGATCGTGATTGCGCCCCCCAAGCGGCATCGGAGATGGGCCGCCGGAGATTTGACGATGAAGGTTGCTTCAGGATTCGATTGGGACCTCGATCGCAAAAGCGGACGCCGGGAGACGGGCCGCGGGTCGAAGCTGGCCAACACGTTCGGGCAGGGATTGCGCCAGACCTACCGCGACGTGCTCGAGCAGGGCGTTCCCGAAAACCTTGCGCCGCTGATCAAGCGCCTCGAGCAGCGCGAGCGTGACAGCCGGGCCGTGACCGGCTGAGCCGGGATCCCGACGGTTCGATCAAACGCATCGTGATCTGGCCGTCATCGCGCCGGGACGATCGGCAGCAGCAGATAGGGCTGCTGCCCCGGCGGGGCGTGCAGGGTGGTCAGGCCCCCGAACAGCGCCTGGGGCCGATCGGCGGGATCGTCGTGCAGAAACGGCCCGAAGCCCCTGAGCGCGTTCTTGAAGTTGGATAAACGGCCGCCGCTGCCGCCGCCGTATTCGTAATCCCTGCCGCGAACGGTGAGGCCGATGCGAAAGCCGGCCGGCACGGCGATCGAGGTCGGCCAGATCTCGACATCGACCTCGACCG
>DASQLE010000263.1:0-4770 GCA_035630175.1 Beijerinckiaceae bacterium | reverse complement strand
GCATCAGCAGCGAGGACTCGGGGAGGTGGAAGTTGGTGAGCAGCCCGTCGATCGCCTGGAAGCGGTGACCGGGATGGATGAACACGGTCGCGTCGGCCGCTCCGGCCCCGATCTGGCCGTGGCCCCGGAGCGCCGCCTCCTCGAGCGCGCGCGTCGTCGTCGTGCCCACGGCAATCACGCGCCGTCCTTCCTGGCGTGCGCGCGTGACGGCCTCCGCCGCGGTCGGGGAGATCTCGTACGGCTCGGGATCGACGACGTGCTCCTCGACGCGCCCGGCGCGCACCGGCTTGAAGGTGCCGTAGCCGACGTGGAGCGTCACCTCGGCGCGCGCGATCCCGCGGCGATCGAGCGACTCGAGCAGCTCCCGGGTGAAGTGCAGGCCGGCGGTCGGCGCCGCGACCGAGCCGCGCGCGCGCGCGTAGACGGTCTGGTATCGCTCGCGATCCGCCGGCGTATCGTCGCGCTTGATGTATGGCGGCAGCGGCACGCGGCCCAGCGCGTCCACGAGCGTCTCCACGTCGGCCCCTGACTCGGACCAGAGGCGGATCGTGCGGCGGCCGCGAAAGCGGCGCTCGAGCACTTCGGCCATCAGCACGCCGGCGTCCCCCTCGAACCGCACCAGCGCGCCAGGTTTCAACTTCTGCCCGGGGTGCATGAGGGCTTCCTGCTCCCCGCTTCCCGCTCCCAACTCCCCGCGCCCCGCACGAGGCGAGCTGAGCAGCAGGCACTCGACCGCTCCGCCGCTCGGCACGCGATGGCCGAGCAGCCGCGCCGCGAACACCCGCGTGTCGTTGACGACGAGCAGATCGCCGGCGCGCAAGAGCGCAGGGAGATCGGCGATCGAGGCATGGCGGCGCTCGCCGGTGATCCGATCGAGCACCAGCAGCCGCGAGGTGCCGCGCGGCGCGGCCTCCTGCGCGATCAGCCGATCGGGAAGCTCGAATGCGAAATCGGAGACGTTCATGGAATTGTGAATTCACAATTCACTACAATTCACCAATCCTTCTCCCGCGGTCAGTCTACAATTTCGATCGATCCTTGATGAGCGAAGAAAAGCCGAGACAAGTCCTGCCGTCAAAGGCTGCTGAGGTCGTCGCGCCCCCGTCGCCAGACGAGGTGCCCTCGGCTGTTGTCGTCCGGACGGCCGTCGACATCCGGAGCGTCTCGCTGAGCATCATCGCGGTGCTCGCGGTGATCCTGGTCCTGCAGTACGCACAGGCCGTCCTGATTCCCATCGTACTCGGCATACTCATCAGCTACGGCCTCGCGCCGCTGGTCAGGTCACTTCAACGCCTCCGGATCCCGAGGGCGGTCGGCGCCGTCGTCGCGCTGTCGCTCTTCGTCGGCACGCTCGGCCTCGGCGTCTATTCCCTGACTGACGACGCGATGGCGATCGTGGCGAACATCCCGCAGGCGACGCAGCGGATCCGGGCGCACCTGCAGGGGTTCCGCCGGTCGCCGGGACAGGCCCTGGCGACGGTGCAGCAGGCGGCCACCGAGATCGACAAGGCGGCGCAGGAAGCGGCCGCACCGGTGAAGCCGGAGGCGCCGCAGGTGCGGGGCGTCCAGCGCGTCGAGGTGGTTCAACCGGCCTTCAAGGCGACCGATTACCTCTGGTACGGCGGCATGGGCCTCGTCGGCTTCGCCGGGCAGTTGGTGCTCATCCTCTTTCTCGTCTATTTCGCGCTGATCACCGGCGATCTCTTCAAGCGGAAGCTGGTGAAGATTGCCGGCCCGACGTTGTCGAGCAAGAAGGCCACGGTCCAGATCCTCGACGACATCAGCGAGCAGATCGCGACCTTCATCCGTGTCCAGATCCTCACCAGCCTCATCGTCGCGGTCGCAACCGGGTTCGCGCTGTGGTGGTTCGGCCTCCAGCAGTACATCGTGTGGGGGCTGCTGGCGGGCCTCTTCAATTCCATCCCGTACCTCGGGCCGGTCGCCGTCACCGGCGCGCTCGGGGTGGTGGCCCTGCTGGAATTCAACGACCCGCTGAAGACGGTCTATGTCTGCGCCGCGACGTTCGCGATCACGAGCCTCGAGGGCTTCCTGCTGACCCCGATGCTCATGGGACGCGCCGCGCAGATGAACCCGGTCGCGATCTTCGTGGGACTCCTGTTCTGGAGCTGGATCTGGGGCCTGTGGGGCACCGTGCTGGCCGTGCCGATGCTGATGATCCTGAAGGCGTTCTGCGACCACATCGAGGATCTGCAGCCGGTCGGGGAGTTGCTCGGAGAATGAGATCCTGCGGAGGTCAGGAGGGCCAGAGATCAGGAGATCAATCTCCAAACTCTCCTAATCTCCTAATCTCCTAATCCTCCTGATCTCCGGTGCGTTAGAAGGCCTGGAAGCGCGACAGAAGCCAGGCCGCGAACAGGAGCGGAACCACGGCGATCGTGAAGAGCAGCAGGAGCACGACGGCCACGAAGGCCCAGTCGTCGGGGGTCGCTTTCGCCCCGGGGCGCGCGTGCTGCTCGAGCAGCGCCAGATTGCGGACGTTGGCCTTCCACCCGAAGTCCATGACGTCGCCGGCAACCGGAATGAAGCCGATGGCGAGATCGATCGCCGTGTTCAGCAGCATGCGGAGCTGGACCACCCGCGGAATTCTCAGCCGGACCGCGTGCAGGAGCAGGAGCGCCGAGAAAAACGGCGTCGTCAGGTCGCCCAGGCCCGGGATGAGCCCCAGGATCGGGTCCAGCCCGAAGGTCATGTTCGTGCCCGGCACACGGAACGCGCTGTCGAGCAGCACGCTCCATTTGCGGAGGGCCTGGAGGGTGCGCGCGTCCTGTTCACGCATGGGAGACATCGGAGCTGACGGAGGCAACGGACAGCACTTGGCAACGTACTTAACACGGAGCAACGGAGAAAGGGAGGAACGGACGAAACAATTTTCATGAAGACAAAACAAGACGCCGTTTCTCCGTTTCTTCGTTCCTTCTATGAAGCGGCTGTTTTGAGTCAAGCTCGATCTTCACATCAGCATCGCCCGTTCCTCGACATCAGCATCTGTCGTTCAGATCATCCGTGAGTGAGCGCCCTTCACCCAGCCAAGGGCGCTCGCGGTTGGTCGAAGCAGCCATCAGTGCCGCGCGAGGCGGCGAGCTTCCGTCAGCCTTCTATACGCGCTCTCTGTGGTGATGACGATCACCGGCGCACGATGAGAAGCGTGGGGTCGGGGCGCCATCTCCGTTACGATTGTCGAAGCAATCCAGGAACGAACCGCGCTCACCTTCCCCATCTGACGGCTGCGCCAAACACACTCTCTACGGATCGCCGTTAGGCCTCCGCTGGGGCCTGCAGCGGCGACAGGCGATAATCTGTCCCGTCACGCCACAGGGCGTAGAGGATCCGCGACAGCCGCCGCGCCAACGCTACGACGGCGACCCGTTTCCCGCGCCGGTCGGCGAGTCGCAGCACCCAGGCATGGAGCGCACCGCCGCCGGCCTTGTTGCGCCACACCACCCAGGCCGCCTGGATCAGCAGGCTCCGGGCGACGGGCGGCCCAGCCTTCGTGATCCGGCCTCGCCGCTGGCGTTCACCCGAGCTGTCTTCATGCGGCACGAGGCCGAAGAACGCGCTCGCGCTGCCTGCGGTCTTGAAGCGGCCGATGTCGTCGACCGTCGCGCGATACGTCAGGGCCGTGATTGGTCCGATCCCCGGTACGGTCATTAACCGCTGCACCACCGGATCGGCGGTCGCGTGCACCCGTGCCGCCTCGCCCGCAGTCTTGAGCACCGGACCGAGGTGTGTCAGCAGGTCGAGGAGCGGCGTGAGCGCCTGGTGCAGCCCGGCCGGCACCACCAAGCGCGCGTACCGCTTACCGATCGTTTCCGCGCTCCCCGACGGTAAACGATATCCTTCCTGCCGCAGCTGCGCGCGCAGCAGGTTGATGGCTTGCGTCCGCACTCGCACTAGCTGCTCCCGCACCCGCAGCTCCCGTCGGCGCTGCCGCTGCGCCCCCGAGACGCGATGCGCCTTGCGGTAAATCCCCAACCGGCACGCCTCAGCCAACGCCGCCACATCGCGTTTGTCGGTCTTGATCTGCCGCTGGCGCGCGCCGTACATCAACAGGTAGTTGGGGTCCGCGACCACCACGTCGTGCCCGCACGCCTCGAGGCACTGCGCCACCCACTCGCTCTCGGTGCCGGTCTCGAGGAGGATCCGCATCGGCAGCCGGTCGCCGAACAACTGCGTGAAGCCCTCCCGAGAGGTGGTGATCCGCCGGTCCAGCACGACCGAGCCGTCGGCTTCAACCACCCGAATTTGACTGTGACGGAGATGCAAATCGATGGCACCATAGTTCATGGCTGGCTGCTCCTTTGCGCCTTGAGCGCGTTACTTAGTCATCCGGCGAGCATACGCTCGTCGAAGGACAGCCAGCCGCTTCATCTCATCTCCGTTTCTCCGTGTTTACGAATGCTGAATCGATTGGCTGCTTCGTTCACTCCGTAACCTCCGCTATCTCACCCCCCGGTTTCTTTCACCGGCGCGATCGATGGCACTGGCGCGACGCGCGGCGGGGGCGGCGGCTGCGCCGCCTCGCGCTGCCGGAACAGCCGGTCGACGAGCGTCGGCGTGCTGGCCTTCGGGTTCCAGCCGAGCCGCAGGACGGTGATGCCGGCGGGCCGCCGGCCGAGCGCCAGCGCTTCGTGGCAGCTCCACATGTAAATGTCGATGTGGCGTCCCTGCACGGCCGGGCCGGTGTCCATCACCGTGTAGATGCCGTTGTAGCGCTCGCCCAGCCGCTCGACCTGGATGACCGACCCGACC
>DASQLE010000262.1:0-5336 GCA_035630175.1 Beijerinckiaceae bacterium | reverse complement strand
AGCGCCCGCTGATCGCGCCCATGCTCAGCCAACTGGCGGGAATCGTGCTGGCGTCGATGGCGCTGGCAAGCGCGGCAACTGCGCAGCCGCAACGCCCCCTCGTCGTCGCGTCCAAGATCGACACCGAAGGCGCGCTGCTTGGCAACATGATCGTTCTCGTTCTCGAGAAATCGGGTGTTCCGGTTGAGAGCCGTCTGCAGCTCGGGCCCACCAAGATCGTGCGGGCAGCCCTCCTCGCGGGCGAGATCGACATCTACCCGGAATATACGGGCAACGGGGCCTTCTTCTTCAACCGCGAGTCGGATCCGGCTTGGAAGCAGGCGCAGGAAGCCTACGGAGCCGTGCAGCGCCTGGACCGGGACGCCAACAACCTGGTCTGGCTCGAGAGGGCGCCGGCCAACAACACCTGGCTGATCGCCGTGCGGGGCGATGTCGCGAAGGTTCGCAAGCTCGCCACGATGGAGGACTTCGCCAAGCACGTCCGCGAGCAGCCGAGAGACATCAAGCTGGCCGGCTCGGCGGAGTTCGTCGAAAGCGCTGCGGCGCTGCCGTCCTTCGAGCGCACGTATCAATTCCAGATGCCGCGCGAGCAGATCGTCGTTCTGCCTGGCGGCGATACGGCCATCATGATGCGCGCAGCGGCACAGGCGGTGAGTGGCGTCAACGCCGCCATGGTGTATGGCACCGATGGCGCCATCGCGGCTCTCGATCTGGTCGTCATGGCCGACCCGAAAGGAGCCCAGATCGTCTACGAGCCCGCGCCCGTGGTGCGGTCGGCCGCGTTGGACCGCTACCCCGGTATCGGCCCCTCCCTTTCCCGGGTTTTCTCCACGCTGTCCCTCGAGACGCTGCAGCGGCTCAACGCCAAGATCGCGGTCGAGGGTCAGACGCCGCGCGAGGTTGCGCGGACGTATCTGGAGCAGGAAGGCCTCCTCCGCTGACCTCGGCTTTCATCGCTTCGTCAAGCGCACCGCCCGGATCTTCTGCAGCGGTCGCGTTCCTCCTCAAGGCCGGCCTCGCGGCGGTCGCCATCGCCGCACTCACCTCGCTCCCTTGGCTGACCCTGGCTCCGAACAGGCTTTTGCCGGGCCAGCCGGTGCCTGCTGCCGAGGCGCTGGGGGCTTATGGAAGCCTCGCGCCAAGCTTCGCATTGGCCGTATCGGTTGCAGCTGTCGGTGCAGGAAGCGCGCTCGGTCGTATGGCAGCGCTTGCGATCGCCTTGATCGTACTCGTCGCGCAGCTATGGGCCACCGGGATCGCGGCTGAACATCTTCTCGTCGGGCGCCCAACCGCCGCCCGGGTTACGCTCGGCGCCGGTTTCTGGCTGTTTCTCGTGAGCGCAACGGCGATCAGCACCGAGATCGCGCGCGGCATCGGCCGGCCGACGACCGTGGCGACCCTCGCCATCTTGTTGGCCGCGCTCATCTTGGGCGCCAGAACGGGATGGTTCGATGCGCTATCGCTGGCGGTGGAATACCGGGCACGCGCGGACCTCGTTCACGCAGCGATCATCCGTCACCTGGTCTTGGCAATGGCCGCGTTGGCGATCAGCGTTTCCATCGCCGTTCCGCTGGCGTGGTTGGCGTTTCGATCGCGACGAGCGGAAACCGCGATCGATGGCCTGCTCAACGCGATCCAGGTGATACCCGTCATCGCTCTCTACGGGCTGTTGGTGCCTCTGCTGTCTCTGCTGCTCGCTGCCGTCCCAGCTCTGCGCTCTGCCGGTTTGCAGGCGATCGGACCGACCCCGGCCGTGCTCGGAGTGGCCGCGTATCTGCTGTTGCCGCTTGTCCGCGCCCTCGTCGAGAGCTTGCGCGTCGCGGATCCGGCTGCGGTCGAAGCGGCGCGGGCCATGGGAATGACCGAAGCCCGCATCGCGTGGGAGATCCGAATACCGCTCGGGCTGAGCCTCGTCATTGCGGGTTTTCGGACCGCGGTGGTCCAGAGCATCGGCCTGACGACGCTGGCCGGACTGATCGGCGCAGGCGGCCTCGGCGCCGTTGTTTTCGAAGGGATGGCGCAGTTTGCATCCGATCTGATCCTGCTCGGCGCTCTCCCCATCGTTGCTCTCGCGCTCTTCGTCGACATGCTCCTCCGGGCTTTCGAAACGTCCGCCGCGAAGATGAGCCAATGATCACGTTCGAGAATGTCTCGGTCTCGTTCGGCGATGTTTGTGCGCTTCGAGACATCGACCTGCGCATCGGCGAGGGTGACCTATGCGTGCTCGTCGGCCCGTCGGGATCGGGCAAATCGACGCTCCTGCGCCTGGTCAACCGGCTCGTCAGACCGGCGGCCGGCATCGTCCGCGTGCGGGGCGAGGATGTCGCCCAATCGAACCCATCCCGGCTCCGCCGCTCGATCGGCTATGTCATTCAATTCGTCGGACTGTTTCCGCACCGGACCGTGGCGGAGAATATCGCGACCGTGCCGCGGCTGCTCGGCTGGCCCAAGGCGAAGATCGACAGCCGCGTCGACGAGATGCTGGCCTTGGTGCGGCTCGATCCTGGCCACGTGCGCGACCGCCGCCCGTCGGAGCTGTCGGGAGGGCAAGCGCAGCGCGTCGGGCTGGCTCGCGCTCTTGCGGCCGATCCCGATCTGCTCCTCATGGACGAGCCTTTCGGGGCCGTCGATCCGATCACGCGCAGGACGCTCAGAGCCGAGCTTCGCCGCATCCACGCAGAGACAGGCAAGACCGTGCTGCTGGTCACGCATGATCCCTACGAGGCGCTTGAGCTCGCGACACGCCTCGTTGTCCTGCGCCAGGGGCAGATCGTATCCGAGGGCGACCCTGCCATCGTTACGGGGTCCGGAGCCGATCCGTTCGTCCGCGAGCTGATCGGCGCACGCGAGCTCGTTCTGCGGCGGCTCGATCTCGTTCGGGTCAGCGACATCATGCAGCCGACCCTGGAGCTTGCGACCGGCGACATTCAGTCGGAGGCGAGCTTGTTGGATGCGCTGACGTCCTTGCTGGAGCTGCGCCAGCATACCCTCGGGGTACGATCGGGCGACGGCAAAGCGATCGGCTCTATCTCCGCGCGCACGATCATCGAGCGGCATCCATGAAGGGGCGGCGGTGGGAAGCGCTTCGGGCCGGCCTCAAGGAGGGGGGCGCCTCGTTTGCGGTGAGCGCCGTGCTGGTGCTCCTTGCCCATCCTGACGTCGTCGCATCGGTGTGGCGGCACTTCGGCGGTCGTCCTCTCGAGGCCTTTTCGGCAGAACGGCTCCTGATCCTGGCCGGCTCGCACGCAGAGCTCGCGGTGCTGGCCATCGTCCCGGCGGCGATCACCGGCGTCGGCCTAGGCGTTCTCGTGACCCGTCCGTTCGGCGCCGCCTTAAGGCCGCTGACCGACACGCTTGTGGCGGGCTCGCAGGCCGTGCCGCCTGTCGTTGTCGTCGCACTCGCCTTTCCAAGCCTCGGCTTCGGGGCCGCGCCGACGGTCCTGGCGCTGATCCTCTATGGCATCATGCCGATCTTGCGGAGCACGGTGGCGGCCCTCGAGTCGACGCCGACGCATGTCATGGCCGCGGCGCAGGCGATGGGGCTCACGCCCGGGCAGGTCTTCCGCGAAGTCGAGTGGCCCTTGGCGTTCCCCGTGGTTCTTCAGGGCGTAAGGGTCGCGCTCGTCCTCGCCGTCGCGACAGCCGCCGTCGGGGCCCTTGCGGGCGCGACGACTCTTGGGACGCCGATCGTGATCGGCTTGCAGAACCAGAACGAGCTTTATGTGCTGCAGGGAGCCGCCGCGACGGCAGCTCTCGCTTTCATGGCAGAGGGCCTGCTCGCGAGCGTGGCTGGCCGGTTCCGAACAAGACAGGGCAGCATCAGTTCGGATTGAAGGAGCGAACAGGTTTGCCGGTTCGCGGCTGCCCTCCAGGCATCAGTTGGGGACCGATTGACCTGGTCCGTCGAACAGATGACAGGCGACCCGGCGGCCGGGCGAGACCTCCTGCAGCACCGGCGTCACGAGCCGACAGCGCTCCATGACGAACGGACATCGGGGGTGGAAGTGGCAGCCGGGCGGCGGATCGACCGGTGACGGCGGCTCGCCCTCCTGCAGGTTCATCGCCACCGCGGCATCCGGATCCGGAACGGGCGAGGACGCCTTGAGGAGGCGCGTATACGGGTGCAGCGGCTCCTCGAAGATCGCCGGCACCGGCCCTTCCTCGACGATGCGACCGAGATACATCACGACGACGCGCTGGCAGAAGTGCCGCACAACGCCGAGATCGTGGGAGATGAACACGAAGGCGAGGCGGCGCCGCTGCCGGAGCTGATCGAGGAGCACCAGGATCTGGGCCTGCACGCTGACGTCGAGCGCCGAGACCGGTTCATCGGCGAAGATCAGGTCCGGCCCGAGGGCGAGCGCACGGGCAATGCCGATGCGCTGGCGCTGGCCGCCCGAGAACTCGTGCGGGTAGCGCCGCGCCGCCGTGGGCGGCAGCCCGACCTCATCGAGCAGCCGCTCGACGGTTCGCGCGACCTCCTTGCCTTTCGCGATGCGGTGCACGCGGATCGGCTCGCCAAGCGCATCGGCGATGCGCTGGCGCGGATCGAGCGCCGAAGCCGGATCCTGGAACACGATCTGCAAACGCCGGCGCAGTTCGCGCAACGCGGATGAGCCGGCCGCGATCACGTCGACGCCGTCGAAGCGCACGTCGCCGGCATCCGGCGCGATGAGACGCAGACAGGCGCGCGCCACCGTCGACTTGCCGCATCCGGATTCGCCGACGATGCCGAGCGCTTCGCCCCGCGCGACCGAGAACGACACGCCGTCGAGAGCGCGCACGGACACGATCTTCGGCACGGGCCAGCCGCGTCTCGCCTTGAAGGTCTTGGCGAGGTCTTTGACCTCGAGCAGAGGTCCGGGCGCCTGGCTCATGGCGCCCGCACCCAGCAGCGTACCTGGTGCTCCGGCTCGGCCGGCAGCGGGTTGAGCGGTGGGCGCTCCACGCATTGATCGATGCGCAAGGGGCAGCGCGACTGGTAGCGGCAACCCGCCGGCATGGCCGGCAAAGACGGCACCTGGCCCGGGATCGGGGCGAGCGCCTCGGAGGGGCGGTCGACCCGCGGCATCGCTGCGAGAAGCGCCTCGCTATAGGGATGGGTCGGGCGGCGGAAGAAAGCCTTGACCGGCGCGCGCTCGACCACGTCGCCGCCATACATGACCATGATCCGGTCGGCGACGGACGCGACGACGCCGAGATTATGGGTGATGAGAAGGACGGCGAGCCCCTCCTTTGCCTGCAGGTCGGCGAGAAGCGCCAGCACCTGCGCCTGGATGGTCACGTCGAGCGCCGTCGTCGGTTCGTCGGCGATGAGCACCTTCGGCGAGCAGGCA
>DASQLE010000261.1:0-3389 GCA_035630175.1 Beijerinckiaceae bacterium | reverse complement strand
GCCGGTGCTGTCTGCCGAGTTGACCTTCCGCTGGAGGGCGCGCATCCGACGACCCTAGTACGCATACAGGCAGGGTCAACGCTGCCCTGGCGCTATCCCCGTCATTGTCATTGCCGAGCTTGCCCCGGCAATCCACCGCGCCGTCAGCTCACATCCGGAACACGCCGAAGCGCGTCTCCTCCACGGGGGCGTTGAGCGCTGCCGACAGCGCCAACGCCAGGACGCGGCGCGTCTCGCTTGGCAGGATGATGCCGTCGTCCCACAAGCGGGCGGTGGCGTAGTAGGGCGAGCCCTCCTCCTCGTAACGGGCGCGGATGGGGGCCTTAAAGCGCTCTTCGTCGGCGGCGTTCCAGGTGCCGCCCTCGCCCTCGATGTTCTCGCGGCGCACGGTGGCGAGGACGCTCGCCGCCTGCTCGCCGCCCATCACCGAGATGCGCGCGTTCGGCCAAGTGAACAGGAAACGGGGCGAATAGGCGCGGCCGCACATGCCGTAATTGCCGGCGCCGAAGGAGCCGCCGAGGATGAGGGTGAGCTTCGGCACGCGCGCGCAGGCGACGGCGGTGACGAGCTTGGCGCCGTCCTTGGCGATGCCGCGCGCCTCGTAGTCGCGCCCGACCATGAAGCCGGTGATGTTTTGCAGGAACAGGAGCGGGATGCGGCGCTGGCAGCAGAGCTCGATGAAATGCGCGCCCTTGAGGGCGCTCTCGGCGTAGAGGATGCCGTTGTTGCCGAGGATGCCGACCGGGATGCCGGCGAGGCGCGCGAAGCCGGTGACCAGCGTCGTCCCGTAGAGGCGCTTGAACTCGTCGAATTCCGATCCGTCGACGAGCCGGGCGATGACCTCGCGGATGTCGTATTGCCGGCGGAGGTCGGTCGGCACGACAGCCTCGAGCTCGTCGCCGTCGTGTTTCGGCTCGACCGGCGCGGCGACGTCGAGGCCGGCGGCCCGGCACGGGCCGAGGGTGCCGACGATGCGGCGGACGATGGCGAGGGCGTGCGCGTCGTCGGTGGCGTAGTGGTCGGCGACGCCGGACTGGCGCGCATGCACGTCGGCGCCGCCGAGATCCTCGGCCGAGACCACCTCGCCGGTCGCCGCCCGCACCAATGGCGGGCCGCCGAGGAAGATGGTGCCCTGGCGGCGCACGATGACCGTCTCGTCCGACATGGCCGGCACGTAGGCGCCGCCCGCCGTGCACGAGCCCATGACGCAGGCGATCTGCGGAATGCCTTCCGCCGAGAGCGTCGCCTGATTGTAGAAGATGCGCCCGAAATGGTCGCGGTCGGGGAATACCTCGGTCTGATGCGGCAGGTTGGCGCCGCCGGAATCGACCAGGTAGATGCAGGGCAACCGGTTCTCTCGTGCGACCTCCTGCGCGCGCAGGTGCTTCTTCACCGTCAGCGGGTAGTAGGTGCCGCCCTTGATGGTGGAATCGTTGCAGACGACGACGACCTCGCGGCCGGCGACGCGGCCGATGCCGGTGATCAGCCCGGCGGCGTGGATGTCGTCGTCATACATGCCGTAGGCGGCGAGCGGCGACAGCTCGAGCAACGGCGCGCCGGGATCGAGGAGGCTCATGACGCGCTCGCGCGGCAGGAGCTTGCCGCGCGCCAGGTGGCGCTCGCGGGCGCGCTTCGGGCCGCCTTCGGCGATTGCGGCGCGGCGCTCGGCGAGCTCGGCCTTCAGCGTGCCCCACGCCTTGCGGTTGGCGCGGGCCGCCTCCGAGTTGAGGTCAAGCGATGTCTGGATGACGGGCACGTCCCCTCCCCTGCCCCGCTTATGGCGCGGGCCGCGAGTCGGAGCAACGCGACGTCTCTCCCTGCTCTGCGCGTGTCATCCCCGGCCGGAGCGAAGTGGAGGGGAATCCCCTTCCCGCGCCTGTCATCGGGCCGGCCGCAGGTCCGGACGCGTTGGGCGCGCCTGATGACAGCGGCGTTTAGCCGGCGGCGCGCACCAGGTTGGAGATGACGCGTTCGGGCCGGCCGAACGGGCAATGGTAGGCGATGCCGCGCACATAGGACCAGTCGGATGCGACGCGCTGCAGGTAGAGGTCGGTGCCGCCGAGCGCGACGGTGGCGGTCAGCATGGCATTGATCGAATGGACGAAGCCGGGGCTCGTCGGCAGCACGCCGCCGCTGACCTCGCCGAGCCGCCGGCAGGCGCGGATGTCGGCCGGCGAATCGACGATGTGGATGCGCTCCTCCAGCGTCGGGCTGTAATAGGTGGAGCAGGCGGCGAGGCTCACCGCCGCCGCCCCGATGGAGAAAACCTTGCGCATGTCCTGCCGTCCCGCCCCGCGATCGGACGGAGCTTACGCCGCGACGCCCCCTAAGCGGTATGGCGCGAGGGCCACACTTGCGGACGGGAAACGTTTGCTGGCAAGCGCCGTGCGATAACGGCCGGGGACCGGCGGCCGCCGTTCAGGCACCGGCTCACGGGGCTTTCCCCATTCGGAGACGACGTTGACCGGCGAAGCCCTGTCGCTCCTGGCCGCCTTCTTCTTCGCCGTGAACGGGGTCATGGTGGCCAAGGGCGTCGCCGAAGGCGACGGGCGCGGCGACCACGGGGCGCTGCTGTCCATCATCATGACGGTCGCGATGGCGGCGGCGGTTTGGGTCGTGACGGCCGACACCGGATCCTGGCGGGTGCCGAACGTGGCCCTGGCCGCCGGCGTATGGTGGTTCGCCGTCTCGGGAATTCTCACTATTTTTCTCGGGCGCACCCTGCTCTACCAATCGATCGCCTCGATCGGGGCGATCCGCGCCTCGATGCTGCTGCGGCTGCATCCGTTCTTCTCGGTGCTGCTGGCCGCCCTCATCCTCGGCGAGACGGTGGGGGCGGTCGCGGCGGGCGGGATGCTGCTGATCATGCTGAGCTTCGCGCTGCTGCTGCGGCGCGCCTTCGGCCAGCGCCCGCCGGGCACGGCGGCCGAGGCGAGCCCGTCGCCCCTCGATTATGTTTATGGCCCGGCGTCCGCCTTCAGCTACGCCTTCGGCGCAATCGTCCGTAAGCACGCGCTCGGGCTCGTGCCGGATGCCAGCTTCGGGACGCTCGTCAGCGCCCTCACCGGAATCGTCAGCTTCGCGGTGGCGGCGCTGTTCGTGGAACGTTATCGCTACGCTTTCAAGGGCGTGTTCAAGAATGCCAGCCGCTGGCAAGTCGCGGCCGGACTGTTCGCCTCAGCCGGGCAGCTGTCCAATTTCGCCGCGATCCAGCACATCGAGGTGTCGCGGGCGGTGATGATCACCTCGGCCGAAATCTTCCTGTCGATGTTCCTGGCCGTCTACGTGCTCAAGACCGAGAAGCGTCCGGATGCTGTCACGCTCGTCGCCGGTGCTTTGGCCATGGCCGGCGCCGTGCTGGTGGCGGCGGGTTAGCCGGTTTCCGATAG
>DASQLE010000260.1:0-3316 GCA_035630175.1 Beijerinckiaceae bacterium | reverse complement strand
TTTTCCGCATGCGCGTCCGTGTTGCCGTTATCGGCCTTCTGGCCCCGTTCCTGGCGCAATGCGCCGGCGGCGGGCCGAGCTTCAGCAGCCTCAGCAGCCTGTTCGGAAGCGGCAGTCCCGCAGCTCCGGCCCACCGCGTCGCCACCAAGACGGGTGATGCCAGCGCGGCCGCGACGCTGGTGAGCCAATACCGCACCGCGAATGGGCTGCCGCCGGTGGTGGCGGACGCCACCCTCAACCGGGCGGCGGAGGTGCAGGCCCGCGCCGTCGCGCAGGCCGGATCCCTCTCGCACGGCGAGTTCGCCGGCCGCATGGCCTCGTTCGGCATCAACGGCGCGTCGGCCGAGAACCTCGTGGCAGGGTCGCGGACCGTCGACCAGGCCATGGCTCGCTGGAAGGCTTCTCCCGGCCACAACCGCAACCTTCTCATGCCGGAGGCACGGCGGATCGGCATCGCCTATGCCTCGTCGCCCGGCGCCGGCTACGAGCACTACTGGGCCATGGTCCTGGCGCAGTGAATCTTGAAAAGGCGGGGAGCGTGCGCTGATGGTGACCGAGATTGCCCAGATCGACGTGAAGCCGGGTCTCGAGGCCGAGTTCGAGGCCGGCGTCGCGAAGGCGGCGGCGTTGTTCCAGCGCGCCAAGGGCTGCCGGGCCATGGAATTGCAGCGCTCGGTCGAGAAACCGAGCCGCTATCGCCTGTTCGTGCAATGGGAGACGCTCGAGGACCACACGGTCGCCTTTCGCGGCTCCGAGGATTTCCAGGAATGGCGGCGTCTCGTCGGGCATTGCTTCGAGCGCCCGCCGGAAGTCGAGCACACGGTCGAGGCGGTCAAGGGCTTCGGCCATTAGATCACGATGCGTTTTGATTAATTCAATCAAAACGCATGAACGTGATCGATTCCAAGAAATTGAGCATGCTGTTCTGCCGAACAGTGGTTTCCCCTTTTCGGCAGCATGCTCTGACACGCGTGGTTAACGGAACCTTGGCGTGAGGCCCGCGCCGCCCGCCTTGTGCGACGCCAAAATCTCAATCAGCTCCCTGTAGCCTTGTCGGGTCCGGATCGCCGCCGAGACGCGAGGACCGATAGCCTTGCGTTTGCGGCACGCCGGGCGGTTCCGGTGCGAACGCTTCACTTCGAAGCAACCGTCCCGGTCCGAGGCATACGGGGCATCGCACGATGAGACAGGCTGAGACGGTGAGGCTGACCGACGGGCTCGGAGACGGGCGCGTCGCCTGGGTCGACACCGCGAAAGGCCTCTGCATCGTCCTCGTGGTGATGATGCACGCGACGCTCGGCGTCGGCGAGGCGATGGGCGGCGAGGGCTTCATGCATTGGCTCGTCGCCTATGCGAAACCCTTCCGCATGCCCGATTTCTTCCTCGTGTCGGGCCTGTTCCTGGCGCGCGTGATCGATCGCGACTGGCGCACCTATGCCGACCGGCGCGTCGTGCACTTCGCCTACTTTTACCTGCTCTGGCTCATCATCCAGTCCGCCTTGAAGTTCAACCAGGTGTCGGGCGGAACGATGTCCGGCTTCGTCGAGCACCTCGCGCTCTCGCTGGTCGAGCCCTATTCGACCCTGTGGTTCGTTTATATCCTCGCGGTCTTCTCGGTGGTGACGAAGCTCCTGCGCGGGGTCAGGCCGGCCCTGCTCCTCGCCGGCGCGGCGATCCTCGAGATCCTGCCGATCGAGACGGGCTGGTTCCTGTTCGACGAGTTCTGCGGCCGCTTCGTCTATTTCCTGGCCGGCTACATCCTGGCGCCGCACATCTTCGCCCTCGCCGATTGGGCCGCGCGCCATGTCCGCGCGGCCGTTGCGGGGCTCGCCTTATGGGCTGTCGTCAATGGGTGCTTCGCGCTGACGCCGTCCGGTCTCGCCGGCTACCCGACGCTCGCCACCCTGCCCTTCGCGAGCCTCGCGCTCGGAGCTGTCGGAGCGATGGCGATCGTGACGGCGGCCGCCCTCCTGGCGCCGAGCGCCGCCGCCCGGCCCTTCAGCTATGCCGGCCGCCACTCGATCGCCATCTATCTCGCGTTCTTCCTGCCCATGGCGGCGACGCGGGCCGCGCTCGTGCGCTTCGGCGTCATCGACGATATCGGCGTCGCGGCGCTCGTCGTGACGGCGGTCGCGGTGGTCGCGCCGCTTCTCTTCGAACGCCTCGTGCGCCACACGCCGGCGGCGTTCCTGTTCCGCCGGCCGGAGGTGCTGGGCATCGCTCCCGGCAAACCCCTGACGGTGCAGGCCGCGTAGCCGTTCTCGAGGCAGACGGGACGCTGGGATAAGCGGCGGCCGCTTCCCATATGATGCGGGAAGGCCGGGTGGCCTCACCCTCGCCCATCCGCTAATCCGTTCCCGCATGACCGACCCATCGCGTCCGCTTCGTCCCGGCGACCAGGTTTTCCTCGTCGACGGGTCGTCCTTCGTCTTCCGCGCCTATTTCCAGTCCATGAACCAGGACCGGAAATACAATGTGCGCCCGTCTGACGGGCTGCCGACCGGCGCCGTGCGCCTGTTCTGCACGAAGATTTTGCAATTCCTCCGCGAGGGCGCCGTCGGCATGAAGCCGACCCATCTCGCCATCGTTTTCGACAAGTCGGAGCACACGTTCCGCAACGAGCTCTTCGCCGGCTACAAGGCGAACCGCAGCGATCCACCGTCCGAGCTCGTTCCGCAATTTTCGCTGACGCGCGAGGCTGTGAGGGCGTTCGGGCTGATCCCGATCGAGCAGGCCGGCCTCGAGGCGGACGACCTCATCGCCACCTATGCCTGCCGGGCATCGGAAGCCGGCGCCGACGTGCTGATCGTCTCGGCCGACAAGGACCTGATGCAGCTCGTCGGCGACCGCGTCACCTTCTACGACCCGGAATCGGGGCTGAAGGGCAAGCCGGGCTACCGCCCCGAGCGCCGGCTCGACCGCGCCGGCGTGATCGAGAAGTTCGGCGCGCCGCCCGAGCAGGTGCCGGACATCCAGGCGCTCGTCGGCGATTCGACCGACAACGTGCCGGGGGTGCCGGGCATCGGCCCGAAGGCGGCCGCGACGCTGATCGGCGAGCTCGGCTCGCTCGAGGCGATCCTCGCCTATAAGGATCGGCCAGCGGAACTCGATGCTGTGCTCTCGGCGCGCCTGGCGGAACTTCAGGCAGAGCTCGACACGCTCGCCGGCGAGCCGGTCAAGATCAGTTCCGGCGCCCAGATCGCCGCGGTCCTGACCGGCAAATTCGGCGTCGCCGATCTGCCGCTCGACAAGAAGGGCAAGCCGACCGCCGATGCCGAGACGCTGGAGCGGCTCGGCTGCGACCTCGCATTCTGCC
>DASQLE010000259.1:0-2650 GCA_035630175.1 Beijerinckiaceae bacterium | reverse complement strand
TCCGCATCATCCACATGGAGGGCGCCGGCTGCTACGGCCATAACGGCGCCGACGACGCCGCCGCCGACGCGGCGCTGATCGCCCGCGCCCTGCCCGGCCGGCCCGTGCGCGTGCAATGGACGCGCGAGCAGGAGCACGCCTTCGAGCCCTACGGCCCGGCCATGATCGGTCGCGTGCGCGCGACCCTCGGTGATGACGGCCGCATCCAGGGTTGGGATTACGGGGTTTGGACCAACACGCACTCGACGCGTCCGGGACCCGCCGGCGCGCTCCTCGCCGCCCGGCACCTCGCCTCGCCCTTCCCCGAGCAGGAGGCGAAGCTACAGATTTCGCCGGCCGGCAACGGCGACCGCAACGCCGTGCCGCTCTACGCTTTTCCGCAGAAGCGCGTCGTCTGGCACTTCATCAAGGACATGCCATTGCGCGTCTCGGCGCTCAGAGCGCTCGGCGCTTATCTCAACGTCTTCGCGCTCGAGAGCTTCATGGACGAGCTGGCGACAGCCGCCGGGGCCGACCCGGTCGAATTTCGCCTGCGCCATCTCGCCGATCCGCGCGCCCGCGACGTCGTCAACCTCGCCGCCGAGCGCTTCGGCTGGAAGCCGGGGGTCAAGCTGCCGAATGGCCGCGGGCGCGGCTTCGCCTTCGCGCGTTACAAGAATTCGGCCGGTTATTGCGCCCTCGCGGTCGAGGTCGAGGTGGAGCGAGAGAGCGGGCGCACGCGCGTCGTCCGCGCCGTCGCGGCCGCCGATTCCGGCGAGGTCGTCAACCCGGACGGCATCCGCAGCCAGATCGAGGGCGGCATCTTGCAAGCGATGAGCTGGACGCTCTACGAGAGCGTCACCTTCGACGAGACGCGCGTCACCAGCGTCGATTGGGCGAGCTATCCGATCCTGCGCTTCGACGCCGTGCCGGACACGATCGAGACGCATATCATCCCGCGCCCGGGCCAGCCCTTCCTCGGCACCGGCGAGGTCTCGCAGGGGCCGACGCCCGCCGCCATCGCCAACGCCATCGCCGACGCGACCGGGCAGCGCCTGCGCAACCTACCCTTCACGCGCGAGACGGTGAAGGCCGCCATCGGCGTGTGAGCCGACGCAGTCGAGGCTTCAGTAGCGCGTGTTCGGGTTGGTCGGTGCGCCGGGGAGGTAATCGGGCTCGGAGCCCGGGCCGCTTGGGTCGTCGATGCCGGGATCGTCAACCGGGTAAGGCGTGCGCGGGCCGGTCGGGCCCTGATCAGGCCGCTCGCCTTCCGGATGCGGCGTTTTGGGTTTCTCGTCCGGGAGGCGCCCGCCCGGCGCCGGCTCGTCGATGGGGCGGCCGCCCGGGGTATGTGCGGACGGTGCGATGCTGGGATGGTTCATCGGTCTGGTCCATGCTGTGTCGCGTTGCGGGTCAACCGACCGCCTCCCAAACCGTTCCGCGCGCCGCATGTGGTGCTCTGCCACAAGCAGCCCAACGTCATCCTCGGGGCGCGCAGTGGACCCGAGGATCTCGGGACGCGTACAGCGCTTTTCCGTCCAGAGGTCCTCGGCTCTCCGCTATCGCTCCGGCCGAGGATGACGTCCGTTGAAGAGGTCGTAGTGCCCGCCGCGGCATCGCGGGCCGGAACCTTTGCCCTTTGTTCCTCATTGATGCACGAGGTGTCTGCCTCGTCGCCGGGCGGCCGTTCGGCTCGCCCGGTCAGTCCTGAACAGGAGTCGTCCCGCATGCGATCGTTGTTCCTTGCCGCCGTGATCGTCGCCGCCCCCGGCGCGGCCCTCGCCCAGGACGCCGCCGCCGGCGAGAAGACCTTTGCCCAGTGCCGCGCCTGCCATCAGGTCGGCCCGACCGCCAAGAACGCCGTCGGCCCGGTCCTCAACGGCCTGTTCGGCCGCAAGTCCGGTTCGATCGAGGGCTACACCTACACAGCCGCCAACAAGGATTCGGGCATCACCTGGGACGAGGCCACGTTTGCCGAATACATCAAGGACCCGAAGGCCAAGATCCCGGGCACCAAGATGGTCTATGCGGGCCTCAAGGACGAGCAGCGCATCAAGGACCTGATCGCCTATCTCAAGCAGTTCGACGCCTCGGGCCAGAAGAAGGCTATGTGAGGTCCGGGCCGGACCTCGAAACCGGTCGTAGTTCCGGCAACGCTCACGTTGCCGGAGCCGTTACCGAATCTGCTCCTTTCCCGATCACCAACGCTGCTCATTCTGGAGCTCCTTGCGCGAGTCGCTGTCGTGCCTCGTCCCGAGACGTTGCTGTAACGGCGGGGCGCTCGGACTTGGTGTTGGGTAGCCATCACGTTCATTGAACTCATCCTAGATCGGATCTCCAAACGTATAGTGATTGATGCCTTGAACGGCATGCCAGATGATATTCCTTGCGCAAAACGTCGCCGAGCTCATCAAGACCAGCAGGTGAAGAACTCGAGGAGCGGTTGTAAAGAGTTCGCAGGAAAAGGTGCGCTTTCTGCATGACCGAGCCATCGTCGTCTGCAGGCCGCCAGCGCAAGAGGCCGAGAACCCGCACGAACCCGACCCTGACACAGCGCTCGATCTCAAGGGGCGACGCGCTTCCATGCACGAGCACGAAGCTTTTCGTAATGCGCTCGCGATTGCCGGCCTGCGACCGGATCACGGCGTAGCATTGTCCTTCCCCCGACCAA
>DASQLE010000258.1:0-2431 GCA_035630175.1 Beijerinckiaceae bacterium | reverse complement strand
GCTGCCCGGCAGCCATCCGCAACCGCTCGCCTTGCGCTATCACGGGCACCAATTCCGGGTCTACAACCCGCAGCTCGGCGACGGCCGCGGCTTCCTCTTCGCCCAGCTCCACGACGGCGTCGACGGCCGTCTGCTCGATCTCGCCACCAAAGGCAGCGGCCAGACGCCGTGGTCGCGCGGCGCCGACGGGCGCCTGACGCTGAAGGGCGGCGTGCGCGAGGTGCTGGCGACGGAGATGCTGGAGGCGCTCGGCGTCAACACGTCGAAAACGTTCAGCCTGATCGAGACCGGCGAGCAACTGGCCCGCGGCGACGAGCCGTCGCCGACGCGCGCGTCCGTGCTCGTGCGGCTCAGCCACTCGCATATCCGCATCGGCAGCTTCCAGCGCTTCCTCTATCTCCGCGAGCCCGACAATCTCCTGCGCCTCCTCGATTATGCGGTGCAAGCTTACATGCCGGGGATCTGGCGCGACGACACGCCGGCGCGGGCCGTCGCCTTCCTCGAGGAGGTCTGCCGCCGGGTCGCCGGGATGGGCGCCGATTGGATGGCCGCCGGCTTCGTGCACGGGGTGCTCAACACCGACAACATCAACGTCACCGGCGAGAGCTTCGATTACGGGCCCTGGCGCTTCCTGCCGGTGCTCGATCCCGCCTTCACGGCCGCCTATTTCGACGAGACCGGCCTTTACGCCTTCGGACGTCAGCCGGACGCGCTCCTGTGGAACCTGACGCGCCTCGCCGAATGCCTGCTGCCGTTCACGCCGCAGGCTGACTTGGAAGCCGCCCTCGGCGCTTTCGAGGCGGCCCTGCATCCGGCGTTCGCGGCGGCCGTGCTGCGCCGGCTCGGCCTCGCCTCGGCCGGATGGGAGCAGGACCGCGGCCTGGCGCGGGCGCTGTGGACCTTTCTGCAGGAGACGAGGGACGGCGCGAGGGCTCCGTTCGAGCAGACCTTCTTCGATTGGCATGGCGGAGCGGCGAGCGCCGAGCGGGCGCTGGCGGGTCCCGCGCGGGACGCCTACGCGGCGCCTTCCTTCGCGCCGGTCAGGACAGCGCTCGACGCCTTCGCGCCGGCGCCGGACGCCCGCCTCGATCACCCTTACTTCCGGCGCGCCGCGCCCTGCACGATGCTGATCGACGAGGTCGAGGCGCTGTGGGCGCCGATCGCCGAGAACGACGACTGGTCGGCTTTTGCGGCGAAGCTCGCCGCCATTGCCGAGATGGCGGAAGCCTACGGCACGGCAACGCCGGCTGCGGCCGACGCGGAGCGCGCGGCCGCAGCCGATTGAGCCGCGCGGCCGTCGAGCCGATCCGGCGCGGACCCGCGGCGGGCGAGATGGACCGTCCAGTCGCGCGTCTCGGCCACCACATCGAAATGCGCGGCGATATAGGCGCCGTAGAGTCCCTGCAGGGGTACGACGTTGATGCCCCATTTCGGCTGCATGACGATACGGACGTCGCGCAGGAGCGTCTCCGGCGCCAGGAAATGCACGTCGTCGAGGTTACGTCCCCAATGCAGCCAGGACGTATCGCCGCGCGGCGGCGCGAAGTTCAGGCCGGCCGAGAAGGGATTGGCGAAATCGAGAACGAAGACATGGCTCGGCGACGGCAGCCGCGAGAGGGCATGGGCGCCGTCCTCGATGCTGGCGAGGTAGCGGCTGAAGAAATCGTGGTCCGCCGCAATCCACAGCCGCGGCAGGCTGATGCGCTCGAACTGTCGGAGACCGAACGATCGGCCGACTTCGGCGACGGCCAATCCGGCATGCAGCGCGAGCCCCAGCGCGCAATGCACGATCGTCGGCAGCAGCAAGGCCAGCACAAGAAGGGGAGCCGCGGCGCGGCTGACGCTCGACAGCGATCGATGCGAGCGAGCCGGGCCTGTCCCCCCTCGTTGCATCGCCTCTCCGACAGGCTTCGCCTGCGCCGATCGCATCAGCGTCTCGGCCGCGACCACGGCGCCGGCCTGCAGCGTGACGATGCCCCAGGGCTGCGAGTTCTGCAGCAGAAGGGCGAGCCCCGATACGGCGCAAAAGGCGTAGACGACGACATCCCTCATGCTGCGGGTGCGCCGGACCGCGAGCCCGGCGACGAGCGCAAACAAGGTATAATCGCCGAGATGGCGGAGGAGGGCGGTCGTCACATCCTCGAGGCTGCGGACGCCGCCGCTGACCTGGCCGGCGAGCGCGATGTCGGCGAGATGCGCCGCCGATGATCCCCACACAGCCTCGACGACGAGGATCGCCGCCGCTGTCACGATGAGGGACAGCGCGGCCAGGGCCCGCTGCGCAGGAGCGGTCAGAAGGATCGCCAGGAAGGCAAGCCCGACCAGCCCGTAGCTGATCTTCAGATACAGCATCGCCCCGACCAGAAAAGCGGCCGAGAGCGCGTCCGGCCAGAGCTGGCGCGGCGCCGGCCGTTTCGGCGGCAGCGCCATG
>DASQLE010000257.1:0-2170 GCA_035630175.1 Beijerinckiaceae bacterium | reverse complement strand
CGCCGTCGATGCGGTGTTCGATAGCGTCTCCGTCGCCACCACCTTCAAGGCGGAACTGGCCAAGGCCGGCGTCATCTTCATGCCGATCTCGGAAGCCATCCGCGAGCATCCCGACCTTGTCCGCAAATATCTCGGCTCGGTGGTGCCGGTCACCGACAACTTCTTCGCGACGCTCCACTCGGCCGTCTTCACGGACGGCTCCTTCGTCTACGTGCCGCCGGGCGTGCGCTGCCCGATGGAACTCTCGACTTACTTTCGCATCAACGAGCGCAACACCGGCCAGTTCGAGCGCACCCTGATCATCGCCGACAAGGGCTCGTACGTGTCGTATCTCGAGGGCTGCACGGCCCCGAAGCGCGACGAGAACCAGCTCCATGCGGCCGTGGTCGAATTGGTGGCGCTCGACGACGCCGAGATCAAATACTCGACGGTGCAGAACTGGTATCCGGGCGACGCGGAGGGCCGCGGCGGCATCTACAACTTCGTCACCAAGCGCGGCGATTGCCGCGGCAAGAACGCGATCATCACCTGGACGCAGGTGGAGACCGGCTCGGCCATTACCTGGAAATACCCGTCCTGCATCCTGCGCGGCGACGGCGCGCGCGGCGAGTTCTATTCGATCGCCATTTCCAACGGCCGCCAGCAGGTCGATTCCGGCACCAAGATGATCCATCTCGGCAAGAACACGACGAGCCGGGTCATCTCCAAGGGCATCGCCGCCGGCCGCTCCGACAACACCTATCGCGGCCTCATCTCGGCGCACCGCAAGGCGAGCGGCGCGCGCAACTTCACCAACTGCGATTCGCTCCTCATCGGCGACAAGTGCGGCGCCCATACCGTGCCCTATATCGAGTCGAAGAACGCGAGCGCCGTTTTCGAGCACGAGGCGACCACCTCGAAGATCTCCGAGGACCAGCTCTTCTACTGCCTGCAGCGGGGCCTCGATGCGGAGGAGGCGGTGGCGCTCATCGTCAACGGCTTCGTCAAGGACGTGCTGCAGACCCTGCCGATGGAATTCGCCGTCGAAGCGCAGAAGCTGATCGCCATCTCGCTGGAAGGCAGCGTCGGCTGATGGTCGAGGCGATGGAGATCATTGTCGCGCCGTCCGCGTCGACATTGCCGCCATAAAGGTCTGTCTCGATCGCATCGAGAGACGTTTGGACCTGGTTGAGTAACAACACGATGACCGCGCACGACAGACACGATATCAGAGCCCAACTGGTTGCCAGGCTTGGCGAAAACGTCTCTGCTGCCGAATTGGGCGACTGGATTTCGGCAACCTTCGCCGGCGTCGAAGCCTACCGCGAGAATGACGATCTCGTCCTGAGGAGCGGCACTGATCGCTACCTCATGGTCCGCCGCCTTGGACCAGACCGGTTCAAGGTCTCGGAAAACGTCGCGGTGCCATCGACGAGTCTCCTCGACATGAGCGGAGGCGCGGAGCGGGATATCGACGGCTTAATCAATGAGATCGCAGCCTTCGCTGCGAGTTAGCTACGGAAGTAAGTTTGATGCTCGAGATCAAGAACCTGACCGTCCAGATCGACGACAACCGGATCCTGAACGACCTGAACCTCACCGTCAGGCGCGGCGAGGTGGCGGCCATCATGGGACCGAACGGATCGGGCAAGTCGACCCTGTCCTACGTCATCGCCGGCAAGGCGGATTACGAGGTCCTCGACGGCGAGATTCTGCTCGACGGGGAGAACATCCTCGACCTCGACCCGAGTGAGCGTGCCGCCAAAGGCCTGTTCCTTGCCTTTCAATATCCGCTCGAGATCCCCGGCGTCGCCACGATGACCTTCCTCAAGGCGGCGCTCAACGCGCAGCGCCGGGCGCGCAGCGAGGCCGAGCTGACGACGCCCGACTTCATCCGGCGCGTCAACGCCGTCGCGGCGCAGCTCCATATCGACAAGGACATGCTCAAGCGCGCCCTCAACGTCGGCTTCTCCGGCGGCGAGAAGAAGCGCATGGAGATCCTGCAGATGGCGCTCCTGCAGCCGTCCTTCTGCATCCTCGACGAGACCGATTCCGGCCTCGATATCGACGCCCTGCGCGTCGTCGCCGACGGCGTCAACGCCTTGCGCTCGCCAGATCGCGCCTTCCTGGTCATCACCCATTACCAGCGGCTCCTCAACCACATCGTGCCGGACACCGTGCACGTGATGGC
>DASQLE010000256.1:0-2725 GCA_035630175.1 Beijerinckiaceae bacterium | reverse complement strand
GGTGCACAGCTTCAAGGTCGGGCGCCGGCCGCGCGGCATCCTGGTGACGCCGGACGGCCGCTACGTCCTCGTCTGCGCCAGCGACGACAACCGCGTCGAGGTCTACGACGCCAAGACCTTTAAGCTGGTCCGCACCTTGCGATCGGGGCCCGATCCCGAGCTCTTCGTGCTGCATCCGAGCGGCAATCCGCTCTACATCGCCAACGAGGACGACAACATGGTCACGGTGGTCGACATCGAGACCAACCGCCTGATCGCGGAAGTGCCGGTCGGCGTCGAGCCGGAGGGCATGGGGATCAGCCCCGACGGCAAAACCATCGTCAACACCTCCGAGACGACCAACATGGTTCACTTCATCGACGGCGCCACGCACGAGGTCGTCGACAACGTCCTCGTCGACGCCCGCCCGCGCTTCGCCGAGTACCAGGCCGACGGCAGCAAGCTCTGGGTGACGTCGGAAATCGGCGGCACGGTGGCGGTGATCGATCCGGCAAGCCGCAAGGTGATCAAGACGATCGAGTTCACCATTCCGGGCGTCAACAAGGACGCCATCCAGCCGGTCGGCGTACGGGTAACGAAGAACGGCCGGCGCGCGTTCGTGGCGCTCGGGCCTGCCAACCGCGTCGCGGTCATCAACGGCGAGACCTACGAGATCGAGCGCTATCTCCTCGTCGGCCAGCGCGTGTGGCAGCTCGCCTTCTCGCCCGACGAAAAACTTCTCTTCACGACCAACGGGGCTTCGAACGACGTCTCGGTCATCGACACGGAGCGAATGAGGGTGACGAAGTCGATCACCGTCGGGCGCTTTCCTTGGGGCGTCGCGGTCGCTCCGCAATAACGGGAGGAAACCATGGTGGTTGACAAGCACGTCCTGGCGCTCGCGGTCGCGGCGGCGCTGAGCGCAACCGCGGCGCGCGGCGAAGGCGACTTGTCCTTAAGGGTCACCAAGCTCGATCCATTGACGCTCGGTACCGGCGAGGCCGGGTTCGGCGTGTCGAAGAAGAGCTACGATCTCGTCACCGGCCGGGCCTACAGCCTGATGATCAAGTCGACCGGCGCCAAGGAATGCGCCTGGGAGGCGCCCGAATTCGCGAACACGATCTGGCTGCGCAAGGTCGAAGCCGGCGAGGTCGAGATCAAGGCTTCGCACCTGACGGAGATCGAGTTCGAGCGGGAAGGGGAGGCGGAGATCTTCTTCGTGCCGATCCGCCCCGGCAGTTTCCCGTGGCGCTGCCGCGGCCTCGAAGGCAAGGGCATGGCGGGCGCCTTCGTCGTCAAATAGGCCCGGCGATGCATCCTGCGGCCCCGGCCGCGCTCAGCGTCCGCGGCGTCAGCCATGCGTTCGGCACGCGCAAGGCTCTCGAGGCGGTCGATCTCGACGTCGCGGCCGGCTCGTTCACGGCCTTGCTCGGCCTCAACGGCGCCGGCAAGACGACGCTGTTCTCGCTGATCACCCGCCTTCACGACAGCCATTCGGGCACGATCCGGGTGCTCGGCTTCGACGTGCGCCGCGAGAGTGCGGCCGCCTTGTCGCGGCTCGGCGTCGTTTTCCAGGCGCGCACGCTCGACCTTGATCTCAGCCTGCGCGAAAACCTCCTCTACCATGCCGCCCTGCACGGCATCGGGCGGCGCCGCGCCCGGGCTGCGACCGAGCGTAGGCTCGCCGAGATCGGCCTTGCGGAGCGGGCGCGCGACAAGGTGCGGACGCTGTCCGGCGGTCAGATGCGGCGTCTCGAGATCGCGCGCGCGCTTCTGCACGAGCCGCGCCTTCTGCTCCTCGACGAGGCCACGGTCGGCCTCGATGTCGAGGCGAGACGGGCCATTCTCACGGAGGTTCGCCGGCTCGTCGGCGAGACCGGGCTCGGCGTGCTGTGGGCGACCCACCTCATCGACGAGATCGCCCCGGGCGATGACCTCGTGGTGCTCCATCAGGGACGCGTGCAAGCGTGCGGCCCGGTCGATGCCGTGATCGCCCGCGCCGGAGGCGACAGCTTGCAGGACGCGTTCATGCGCCTGGTCGGCGGGGAGACGTCGATTGGGAACGGCAGCCAGGAGCAGGCTTCGTGAGGCGGGATGCGCGTGCAGGCGGATCGCCGCTGACGATCGGGGGTTATCTCGTTTGCCTCGGCGGCATCGTCTGGCGCGAGGGCCTTCGCTTTCTCAATCAGCGCGGCCGCTTCTTCTCGGCCCTCGTCCGTCCCCTCGTCTGGCTGTTCATCTTCGCCGCCGGTTTCCGGGCGGTGCTCGGCGTGTCGATAATCCCGCCTTACGAGACCTACGTGCTCTACGAGGTCTATGTCACGCCCGGCCTCGTTGCCATGATCCAGCTCTTCAACGGCCTGCAATCCTCGCTCGGCATGGTTTACGACCGCGAGGTCGGAGCCATGCGCATCCTCCTCGTCAGCCCCTTTCCGCGGCCCTTTCTGCTGTTCGCCAAGCTCCTGGCGGGCGTTCTCGTGTCCCTGCTCCAGGTCTACGTCTTCCTCGCGATCGCCTGGTTCTGGGAAGTCGAGGCTCCCGTCGCCGGCTATCTGTTGCTGGTGCCGGTGCTGGTGCTGACGGGCCTGATGCTGGGCGCGCTGGGTCTCGTTCTGTCGTCCATGTTCCGCCAGCTCGAGAACTTCGCCAGCGTCATGAATTTCGTGATCTTCCCGATGTTCTTCGCCTCGTCGGCGCTCTACCCGCTGTGGCGCATGCGCGAGGCGAGCCCGCTGCTCTACGAGAT
>DASQLE010000255.1:0-7783 GCA_035630175.1 Beijerinckiaceae bacterium | reverse complement strand
ATCTCCATCGATCGGGCCGAAACGCATCGTGATCGAGAAGGACGGCCGCGCCACCCCTGCCGTTTCGGGCATAGCGCGCTTTTTGCAGCTTTGGCGAGCGTCGTTTAGGATCGGACATGCACGCCGACAATGGGTTCGGCTTGCTGCGACGAGGCCCGGCATGACGGCGATGGTTCCTGGAGGCGGTCTGACGGTCGCGGCCTTTATCGTCCTCGGCCTCTTGGGCCCCGCGCCGGCCGGTGCGAGCGAAGCCTGCCCCGGCCTGGTAGCCCGGGGCAGCCCGCTCCTTGTGCCCGCAGCCCTCGCCAAGGATGAGGTCGGGATCACCTTCGTCGGCCACGCCACGTTCCTGATCGAGAGCCCCGGCGGCGTCCGCGCCGCGACCGACTACAACGATTATGTGCGGCCCGACGCGACGCCGGACGTCGCCACCATGAACAAGGCTCATGCCACGCATTTCAGCTATCGCCCGGATCCGGGCATCCGCCACGTCCTGCGCGGATGGGATGCGGCCGGCGGACCGGCCCGCCACGATATCGAGGTGGGCGACATGCGCATCCGCAACGTCGTGACCAATATCCGGACCTGGAGCGGCGGCACGGAGCACGACGGCAATTCGATCTTCGTGTTCCAGACCGCCGACCTCTGCATCGCCCATCTCGGGCATCTGCACCACACGTTGACGCCCGAGCACCTGAAGCAGATCGGCCGGATCGACGTCGTGCTCGTTCCGGTGGACGGCGGCTACACCCTCGATATCGAAGGCATGGTGGAGGTCCTCAGGGACCTGAACGCCCCCCTGATGATCCCGATGCACTACTTCGGACAGGGTACGCTGGGGCGCTTCGTCGAGCGGGTGCGCCGGGACTGGCCGGTCGCGTTCCACGACGTGCCCTCGATCGTCGTGTCGCGGGCGAGCCTGCCGCAAGCGCCCCGCTTTCTGGTGTTGCCGGAGCGTTAGAAACCCCGCGCTCATTCGGAGGTGACGCTGGCGCTGGGCGCCGTCTTCTCGCCGGGCAGCGCTGTCTCCTCGCCGAGCGTCTCGCGCACGTAGAGCTTCTTGACGAGCACGAAGGCGACGACGGCGAGCGGGAACCCGAACAGCAAGCCGAGCGGCCCGAACACCACGCCGGCCGCCAGGATGGCGAACAAGGCGAGGGCCGGCGGCAGCGACACCATGCGGCGCCCGAGCAGGGGAAACACGATGTTCGATTCCACCTGCTGGATCACGGCGAAGAGCAGCACCGTCCAGAGCACCGTCGCGCCATCGACAGTGGAGGCGATGAGAACCGCCGGGAGGGCGCCGAGAACCGGCCCGATGAACGGCACGAATTCCAGCAGCCCCGCGATCAGCCCGAGCGCGAAAGGCGACGGCAAGCCGATCAGCCAGACGCCGACCATGACCGCAAGGCCGACGAAGATCATCGCCATGAGCTGTGCGCGAAGCCAGAGCTTGAGCGCTTCACCGACCGCATCGAGCGAGCTCCTGACGCGCTCGTGCTGGCTCGGGGGGAACAGCTTCACGAGCCCGTCCCGATAGAGCTTGGGGTTCGCTGCGATATAGATGCCGGCAATGACGACCAGCAGGAAATCCGTGACGGCTCCGAACAGCGCCCAACCGTAGCCGGCAAGCCGCGCCACGATGCTGCTGCCGCGCCCCCCGATCATGTCGGGCAGTTGATCGGAGACCCGCCCGAGCCCGAGTTGGCTCGCGAAGCTGTCGATGGCCGCCGGCAGGCGCTCCGATACGATCGCGATCTGGGCGCGGATCTGGGCGCCGAACAGGACAAGGATGCCGATGAACATGACGAAGACGATCAGAGCGGCGACGGTGAGCGTCCAGCGTTCCGGCAGCGGCGTCCGGCGCGCCAGGACGTCGGCGAAGGCGCGCAGGATCACCGCAACGAGAATGGACCCGAAGGCGAGGAGGAAGACGTAAGACAGGTTCCAGGCGAGCAGAGCCAGCGCGCCAAGCCCGATGACGATGAGCACGCGGCGCACGAACTCGGCGTCCTTGAACGCCTGCGGCCAATGCCAGTGCGAAGCGCCGTTCATCCTTCCCTCCCGCTGCGATGCACGACACCCAACGGGCGAGCGGCGGGGGCGTTCCCGACGCCGCTCCCGGAGCGGCGACGCGATGGCCAAGCCTCGCGTCGGCCCTCGAAGTCTCGCGTCAGCCGTCGAAGCACGTGGCTTCGCGAAGCGCGACCGGGGCGCCGGTCGGCACGCCGCCACGGCGGTCGAGGGTGATGGCGACGCCGTTCGTGTAGCCGACCGACTTGCAGGCTGCCAGGGTGCAGGCCTGCTCGTTGGCGCTGCTGCACACGAAGGCATTGAACTTGAGGGTCGCGGCCGGACGCTTGATGCCTTGGCCCGCGGCGAGCCGTTCGACGGAAGCGCGGATGGCGATGAGGTCGGTGCGTAATCCCTCAAGGCTCGGCGGCAGGTTGCGCACGGCCGTCTCGAGCCGCTCGATCCGCCCCGACATGACCTCGAGAGCGGCCGTGTTCTTCTGCGTGGCGTCGGCGTGGCTGCGCAGCGCTTCGATGACGCCGCGCATCAAGACCCTCTGTTCGTCGTCCTGCGCGAGCGCCGGCGACATGGCGAGCCACGTGACCAGAAAGAGCAGACGCTTCATCGATCCTTCCCCCAACCAGATGATCCAGCGCGACAAGAGCACAGCTTCCGGAAGGCCGCCAGAGCCAAGCCGACCTACGAAAAAAGCCCGGCGCGAGCCGGGCTTTTTCACTCGATGCAAGCGATCGAGCTGAGCTTGTCGCCCTACTTGGACGACTTGCGCGCGGACTTGCGCGCCTTCGTGGCCTTCTTCGCGCCGGTCTTACGCGAGGTCGACTTCTTCGCGCTCGACTTCGTCGTGCGCGACTTCGTGGACTTCTTGGTTGCTGGTGACTTTGCCATTTGCAGATGTCCTTTCGTTCCCCTCTAGAGGGCACGGGAATCGCATCTCCCGCCGATGTGAAGAAACCACCAAGCGGCCTCTTCAGTCTAATAACACACAAAGCGCCATTAAGTTTATCCACGACTTTTTTCGACGCGCACGCGACGACCTGCTAGCCTCGCGCGCGCGAGCGAAGCGCGATCGGCGCGCACGTCGCCCATTGGAGAAGAGGCAATGACGCTTGGTACAATCCTTCTGATCATTCTGATCCTGCTGCTGATCGGCGCGATCCCGAATTGGGGATACAGCCGTGGCTGGGGTTACGGGCCGAGCGGAATCCTCGGCGTCGTGCTGATCATCGTGATCATCCTGCTCCTCACCGGCCGCTTGTGATGATGGCGCGCGGCTCCCGGCAAGCGCGCGGGAGCCGCGCGATAAGCGCGTGGTGTTACCGGCGCGCTGGCACTGCGCGCTCCGCAAGCTCGGCGAGCGCCGCGAGCAGATCGTCGAGCGAGGCCGGCTTGTCGAACCACGGCGTTTCCGGAAACTCATCGGCCGCGTCGGCGTCGCGGGCGTATCCGGAGAAGATCACGAACGGCACGCCGCGCTCGCGCAGGGCGCGTGTCAGCGCCATGCAGGGGCCGTCGCGCAGCACGTAATCGACGATGGCGAGGTCCGGCGTCTCGTCGGCGAGCCAGGCGAGCGCTTCGTCGCCGCGGCTGAACGGACCGGCGATGCGATAGCCCTCGTCGCGCAAATCCCCCGACAGGATGACGCTGATGAGGGCCTCATCCTCGGCGACGAGGATCCGCTTGCCGTCTCCCGGTGAGGTTGCTCCCATCGGCTTGCCCCGATCCGCTTCGACGCGACAATGGCCGGCGCGCTACCGACAAGCTTACAGCAAAGCTTGGCGCTTTTCAGGCAGCGCAGGGCAGGGAGCCGGAGGATCGGTCCCGGCGGTGTGGTCCCGGCGATTGTCGCCTTTCCATCGCCGAGCAGCACCGGTGCTCACATTATATATAGGAGAGCTCAGCGGGCCGAGCCGGTGAGGGCGCCGGCGGGCGCACTGAGCGCCGCGATCGGGTGAAAGGCGCCGCCCCCGCTTGCAGGGGGCCGCCCGGGCCTCGAGGCAGCGCAGCACGAGAGCCGCGCACGGGACTTCGAGACCTCGCGATCCGGCGCCGGGAGGATCCGAGAAGACTCTCCGTTCCCGTCTCGGCTCGCCCTACGGCTGTAGGAACAGGGCGTAGATCACCGCCAGGACGGCGATGACAATGAGGACGATCGCCGTGAGGCTGCCCTGAACCTCTCGCGCGTGCGGTCCCTCCAAGCCATGCCGGTGTCTCCCTTCGCTCCGATCATGGGGCAACGTCGACTCCGTCCGTTCGCGGGCGGCGCCGCTCCGGTGCGTGCGCCGGCACACCGCGCCTGAAGACCACCCACGCCATGCTCCCCTCATCGGTTGAAGGAGGATGCCATGATCCTCGTTGTGTTCGATCCGCGCACCGGCGAGCGCGTCACCCTGGTGGTCGCCGAGACGGCGCAAGGCAAGCGCATCATCAAGACGACGCGCCAGACCGCGTGAGCCGTCGGGCCTTTGCAGGCGATGGATTCCGGCGCACACTGGGCCCGGTTCCCGCTACGGAGGCTTCCATGCGTCGCTCGATCCGCCTCGCCTGCGCCCTCGCGGCGTCGCTCCTCGCCGGTCCGGCGCTTGCCCAGGAGAGTGCGGTCGCCAAGCCGGATCTGCTCATGCGCGGCGTCATCGCCGGCATGCCGCGCGGCGACAAGCAGGAGGTGCGGGTGATGACGGCGACGCTCAATCCCGGCGACCGGACGCCCACCCACACGCACCGCTTCCCCGTCACGGTCTACGTCATTGAAGGCGCCTTCACGCTCGAGGTGGAGGGCCGCGCCCCCGTGATCGTCAAAGCGGGCGAGGCCATGACGGAGCCGCCCAACGTGATCATGATCGGCTACAACCGCGAGAGCGGACCGTTGCGGTTGGTTATCTTCTACGTCAGCGACCCGGACACCCCGTTCCTCGATGCGGTCCACCACTGACGCGGCTCAGCCCCGGACTGACAGCCGAACCAGTCCCGCGAAAACCATAGGAGGCAGCCGGCCTGGCAGGCTTGCGCCTGCTTAGCGCCCGCGTTTCGATCTCGGCCGCTGGCCGCCGAAACCCCGCGTCGAGCGAGGCAGGGGGATCTCGCGGTTATGCGGTCCCATCTCGTCGAGCGTGGGCTTTCGGACCCGCGATGCGTCCCCTTCGACGGCAGCGAGGCGAGCGCCTGCCTTCAGGCGGGTCTGCGTGACCATCGGATCGTCGGCGACGGCGAGCTCCGCCGCCTGCAGGCGCTTCAGCTCGTCGCGTAGGCGCGCCGCCTCCTCGAAATTGAGGTCGGCGGCGGCCTCGCGCATGCGCTTCTCCAGATCCGCCATGACGGCCTTGAGATTGTGCCCGACCGTGGCCGCCGTCTCGGCAAAGCCGGCATCGACGGACACCCGGTCGCGCTCGTAGACGCTGTCGAGGATGTCGGCGATGTCGCGCTTGATCGATTCCGGCGTGATGCCGTGCTCGGCGTTGTAGGCGACCTGCTTCTCGCGCCGGCGGTCGGTCTCGGCGATGGCGCGCCCCATCGAACCGGTCATCTGGTCCGCGTAGAGGATGACCTTGCCTTCGACGTTACGGGCGGCGCGGCCGATGGTCTGCACGAGCGAGGTCTCGGAGCGCAGGAATCCCTCCTTGTCGGCATCGAGAATGGCGACAAGGGCGCATTCGGGGATGTCGAGACCCTCGCGCAGGAGGTTGATGCCGACCAGGACGTCGAAGGCGCCGAGGCGCAGGTCGCGGATGATCTCGATGCGCTCGATGGTGTCGATGTCCGAATGCATGTAGCGCACGCGCACGCCGTTCTCGTGCAGGTATTCGGTGAGGTCCTCGGCCATGCGCTTGGTCAGGACGGTGACGAGCGAACGGTAGCCCCGTTGCGCCACCTGCTTGACCTCCCCCAAGAGGTCGTCAACCTGCGAGCGGGCGGGGCGGATCTCGACGGGCGGGTCGACCAGCCCGGTCGGCCGGATGACCTGCTCGACGAAGACGCCCTGCGCGCGGTCCATCTCCCACGGGCCGGGCGTCGCCGAGACATGCACCGATTGCGGCCGCATGGCGTCCCATTCCTCGAAGCGCAAGGGGCGGTTGTCCATGCAGGAAGGCAGGCGGAAGCCGTATTCGGCGAGCGTCGCCTTGCGCCGGAAGTCGCCGCGATACATGGCGCCGATCTGCGGGATGGTGACGTGGCTCTCGTCGGTGAAGACGAGGGCGTTGTCGGGCAGGTATTCGAACAGGGTCGGCGGCGGCTCGCCGGGCTTGCGGCCGGTGAGATAGCGCGAATAGTTCTCGATGCCGCTGCACGAGCCGGTCGCCTCGATCATCTCGAGGTCGAAGACGGTGCGCTGCTCCAGCCGCTGCGCCTCGAGCAGGCGGCCCATGCGGCTCAGCTCCTCGACGCGCCATTTCAGCTCGTCCTTGATGCCTTTGACGGCCTGCTGCAGGGTCGGCTTGGGCGTCACATAGTGCGAGTTGGCGTAGATCTTGACGAATTTAAGCTCGTTGGTCTTCTGGCCGGTGAGCGGGTCGAACTCGGTGAGCGTCTCGATCTCGTCGCCGAACAGGCCGATGCGCCAGGCGCGGTCCTCGAAGTGGGCGGGGAACAGCTCGATCACGTCGCCGCGCACGCGGAAGGTGCCGCGCGAGAAATCCATGCTGGTGCGCTTGTATTGCAGGGCGACGAGGTCGGCGATGAGCTGGCGCTGCTCGATGCGCTCGCCGACCGACAGGCCGAACGACATGGCCGTATAGGTCTCGACCGAGCCGATGCCGTAGATGCACGATACGGAGGCGACGATGACGACGTCGTCGCGCTCGAGCAGCGCCCGCGTCGCCGAGTGGCGCATGCGGTCGATCTGCTCGTTGATCGATGAATCCTTCTCGATATACAGGTCGGTGCGCGGAACGTAGGCCTCCGGCTGGTAATAGTCGTAATAGGAGACGAAATACTCGACGGCGTTGTCGGGAAAGAACGACCTGAACTCGCCGTAGAGCTGGGCGGCTAGGGTCTTGTTGGGCGCGAGGATCAGGGCCGGACGCTGCGTTGCGGCGATGACCTGCGCGATCGTGAAGGTCTTGCCGGAGCCGGTGACCCCGAGCAGCACCTGGTCGCGTTCGTGCCGGCGCACGCCGTCGACGAGCTCGGCGATGGCGGTCGGCTGGTCGCCGGCGGGCGTGTAGTCGGATTTCAGGTGAAAGCGGATGCCGCCTTCCGATTTCTCGGGCCGCGGCGGCCGGTGCGGCGTCCACAGCTTGCCGTCCTTGAACAGCGGGTTGCCGCCCGTGAGCAGTTCCGTGAGCGCCGCCACGGTCGCCGACACACCCTCCGAAGCGAGCGAGGTTCCTTCGTCGCCGTCGCTGTCATCTCCTCCCGATGGAGGCTGATCGCCGGACGGGGTCGCCGGGGTAGCGGGCCCGGCCGGTCGCGGCTCGCCGCTCCGCCCCGAACGATCGTCGGGCTTGTCCGCCGCCGGCGAGGGCAGCCCGAGCCGCTTCGCCAGGCCCGCATCGACCCCCTCAATCGCACCCGCGTCGAACTCCGTCTGCGGGCGCTCGCCGAAGCCTTTTTGCGTCTCGGCCGCCCGCTCACGGTTGATGGCGGGGTTCAGCAGCTCCGCCAGATACGGATCGAGCGGCTTCAGCTCTGGCTTGGTGCTCTTCGGACGCGATCGGGAGGATTTGGCCATGCCGGCAATATGGGACGCGGCAACGGAGCGCGCTACCCTCATGGAGGCCGGGCGCCGCCTTGATCGGTCCGATCAAGACGCCAG
>DASQLE010000254.1:0-5704 GCA_035630175.1 Beijerinckiaceae bacterium | reverse complement strand
CATGGCGGACGCGCCCGGGCAGGCGGGCCGTGAAGGTGTCGACGATGACGTTGCCGCGACGTGCCTGGCAGAGCGGCAGGAAGGCGAAGGCGCCGAGCGCGGTCGCGATCTGCACGAGCTCGAAATCGCCCGAGATGCCGTCGCCGAGGAGCCAGCGCATGAGCACGCTCACGGTGACGAGGCCGGCGACGACCAACATCAACGCGCTGCCGGCCAGCGCCAGTATCTCGCTCGCGCGGGTCAGCGCGGGGCCGAGCGAGCTCGGGTGCGATTCAGAGACGGGCGTGAACGGCTCGGGCGTGCTCACGCCGCCTTCTCGTGCTTCGCGACAAGGCCGCGCACGGTCTCGAGGAGCTTGCCGCCGTCGATGTTGCGGTCCTTGACCTGCTTGATCCAGGCCTCGATCACCGGTTCGGTCGTCTTCTCCCAGCGCTGCGCCTCGGCCTCCGTGATCGTCACGATCGTGCCGCCCTTCTTCTTGACCAGCTCGGGCACTTCCTGCGCCATCTTGTCGAACGGCACCGCCGCCATGCGCGAGGCGACGGCGCCGGAATTGCGATCGATCACCTGTTTCAGGTCGGCCGGAAGACCGTCGTATTTCGCCTTGTTCATCACGAGCACCATGACGCTCGTGTAGAGCGATTTCGGGCCCGGGATGTCCGTGTGGAACTTGACCAGTTCGTCGAGCTTCACCGACGGCACCACCTCCCAAGGCGTCAGGGCGCCGTCGATGACGCGCTGCGCGATCGATTCCGGCACCTGCGGCACCGGCATGCCGACCGAGGTCGCGCCGAGCGCCTTCAGCGCCTCGCCGGCGAGGCGCGTGGGAAAGCGGATCTTGGCGCCTTTCAGCTCCTCCAGCCGCTCGATGCGGCGGCTCGCATGGATGATGCCGCGGTCATGCGCCCAGACGCAGATCGGGTGCACCTCGGCGTATTCGTCGCGGATGGTGGTCTCGTAGAATTCCTGGAAGGCCAACGAGTTCACGAGCGCGGTGCGGTGCGACACGAACGGGTTCTCGATCGCCTCGCTCTTCGGGAATCGACCGGCCGTGTAGCCGGTCAGCGTCCAGACGAGATCCGCGACCCCGTCGCGGGCCTGATCGTAGAGCTGGGGCGGCGCGCCGCCGAGCTGCATGGACGGGAAGATGTCGATCTTGATGCGGCCGTTCGACTCCCCCTCGACTTTGCGCGCCCAGGGCGTCAGGAACTGGGCCGGCACGTTGGCGACCGGCGGCAGGAAATGGTGCAGCTTGAGCGTCACCTGCGGGCTCTGCGCATAGCCCTCGCGCAGGAGCGCGGGCGCGGCCAGGGCGCTCCCGGCGAGGGTCAGGAAGCGGCGGCGGCTGGCAGACATGGTTTCCTCCCGTGATCGGCCTTGTTGCGACCATCAATCCCTTGTCCCGCGCGCCGACGCAAGGTGGGAGTGGGCCGCCTCGCGCCTTCCGACGGGGGCGGCGGGCCCGCAGGTGGCGACGCCCCCATCACATCGGTGGCGGCTTCCGCAAGCCGCCGGCTTCGTGCTTCAGTGCGACGGCCGAACGAGACGGGAGCGCCCTCATCATGCCGGATCGTAGACGTTTTCTGACGGGCGCGGCGGTCGCGAGCGCGACGGCCGGGATCGCCGCTCCGGCTGTGGCGCAGGCGATGCCGGAGCTGCGTTGGCGCCTGACCTCGAGCTTCCCGAAGCAGCTCGACACCATCTACGGCACGGCCCAGACCTTCGCCCGCTACCTGGCGGAAGCGACCGACAACCGCTTCCAGGTGCAGACCTTCTCGGCCGGCGAGCTGGTGCCCGGCCTGCAGGCGCTCGACGCCGTCGAGAACGGCAGCGTCGAATGCGCCCACACGCCTCTCTACTTCTACGTCGGCAAGGAGCCCGCGCTCGCCTTCGCGACGGGCGTGCCGTTCGGCCTCAATGCCCGCCATCAGCATGCCTGGTGGCATTTTTCCGACGGCGACAAGATCATCAACGGCATCCTGGCGCGTTTCGGCGTGCACGGGCTCGTCTGCGGCCAGTCCGGCTGCCAGATGGGCGGCTTCTTCCGCAAGGAGTTGCGCGAGGTCGGCGATCTCAACGGCCTCAAATTCCGCATCGGCGGTCTCGGCGGGCAGGTGCTGGCCAAGCTCGGCGCCGTGCCCCAGCAGATCGCCGCCGGCGACGTCTATGCGGCGCTCGAGCGCGGCACCATCGACGCCGCCGAGTTCGTCGGTCCCTACGACGACGAGAAGCTCGGCCTGCACAAGATCGCCAAATACTACTATGCGCCTGGCTGGTGGGAGGGCGGCGCCATGCTCCACCTCGTCGTCAATGGGGCGAAGTGGAACGAGCTGCCGAAGCATTATCAGGCGCTCGTCTTCCATGCCTGCGAGGCGGCGAACAACTGGATGCTGGCGAAATACGATGCGGTGAACGGGGCGGCCCTGCGCCGTCTCGTCGGCGGCGGCGCCGAGCTCCGCCTCTTCCCGCAGGCCATCATGGAGGCCTCGCTGAAGGCCGCCAACGAGCTCTACGCCGAGCTCGCCGCCAAGAGCCCCGACTTCAAGCGCGCCCTCGAATCCATGACGGCCTTTCGCGCCGAGCAACTGCCCTGGTGGCAGGTCAACGAATACGCCTATGACAGCTTCATGGTGCGCTCGCGCGGACGGTCCTGAGCTGGGGAGATAGCGGGTGAAGCTTTATACGTTTTTCCGGTCTTCCGCGGCCTATCGCGTGCGCATCGCCATGAACCTGAAGGGGCTGTCGTACGACGCCGCCTTCGTCAGCCTGCCGAAGAACGAGCAGCGACACGCGGACTACATGCGGATCAATCCGCAGGGGCGCGTGCCGACGCTCGATCTCGACGGCGCCATCCTGATCCAGTCGCCCGCCATCCTCGAATATCTCGAGGAGGCGCATCCCGAGCCGCCCCTCTTGCCGCGTGACCCGGTGGCGCGCGCCAAGATTCGCGCCGTCGCCGCCGTGATCGGCTGCGACATCCATCCGCTCAACAATTCGGGCACGCTCGCCTACCTCAAGACCCGCATGGGACAGGACGAAGCGGCCGCGAACGCCTGGTATGCCCATTGGGTGGTCGAGGGATTCAGAGCCATCGAGCAACTGATCGAGCCCGGCCCCTTCGCCTTCGGCGACAAGCCGAGCCTCGCCGACATCTATCTCGCGCCGCAAGTCTACAACGCGCGCCGCTTCACCGTGCCGCTCGACGATTTCCCGAAGATCGTCGCGGTCGATGCCGCCGGCGCCCGCCTCGAGGCGTTTCGGGCCGCGGCTCCCGAGCGGCAGCCCGACGCAGTTTAGGGGCATCGCGCTGCGGCCGCGTTAGTCCGCCGCGAAGAATCGGACCAAGGCCATGGCGAACGCGAACGTGAATGCACGTCCGGTCACACCGCAGTTCCATCGCTGTGAGGCCCGCCGGCCCGACGCGACTAGCCTACCCTGGCCCACAACCCGTCTGCCTTGGGAGCATCAACGGACAGCCACAGTCCCTTCACGTTTGTGGTCCATCTCGGCCGCATGCGGTGGAAAAGCTCGACATGCGGCCGATGAAGATAGTGTTGGGGCGTCTCGCGCTGGCGGCTCTGCTCGCCCTGGCGGGATGGTTCGCCGCCCAACAGATGCGCGACGACGCTGCCCCGCCACCTCAGGGAGCGCCTGCGCCCGGTGGGTCCGACAAGCAGCGGCAGGTCCCCCGGGAAATCCTGGCGTTCACCGCCATCCGCGACGGCGAGCGGATCGCCCTTAGCGGCTCGATCCGGACGGACGAGACCCGCAACGCGCTTCTCGACGGCTTGAAGCAGACCGTTCCGAACGCGGTTCTGTCCGATGGTCTCAACACGGATGCAACGATTCGGCCGGACTTGGCCGAGGCGGCTGCTTTCGCCTTGAGGCAACTCGCCCAATTGCCGTCGGCAAGGGTCGACATTCGCGACCGCACCATCGCCATCGCCGGACAAGCTCCCGATGCCGAGGCGTACCAAGCCGTGGTCGGGGCAGCCGCAACTCCGCCGGACGGCTACCGGGTCGACCTTGCCGGCCTGCTGCCGCCGGTCGTGCGGCCCTACACCTGGTCCGCCGCGCTCGGCGAGCGTGACATCGTGCTGCGCGGCCATGTCCCCTCCCAAGCCGCGCGCGAAAGCGTTCTGGCCGCAATCGGGCCAGCCTTTCCGGACAAGCGGCTGGTCGAGCACCTGCAGCCCGCGAGCGGTCTTCCGGACGGCATCGATTTCAGCGAGGCGGCCCGGTTCGCTCTCGCGCATCTCTCGCAGTTGCGCGTCGGCACCGCCGATCTCGTCGATGGCACGCTCTCCTTGCGCGGCGACGCCACAGACAAGGACACGGCGGCGGCAATCAGGGCCGCCGTCCGGTCCGGCCTGCCGTCCGGACTTGCCGCCGGCACGGTGGCGGTGACGGTGCGGCCGCCGTCTCCTTACGCCTTCTCGGCCCGGCGCGAGGCGGGCACGCTGACCTTGAGCGGCTACTACCCCGACCCGGCGGCGCGCGCCGCCATCGACAGCCTCATCCGCAACCGCTTCTTCAGCGAACAGGTCGTCGATCGGCTGCGCCGCGCCGACGGTGCGCCGAAAGGCTATGCGGCCGGCGTGAGCTTCGGCTTGGAGCACCTGGCGCGGCTCGCCTCCGGCGAGATTCTCGTGCGCGACGCGTCCGTGGAGGTAAAGGGCGAAGCCCTCTACGAGCAGACCGCCGAGCAGACCGCGCGGGCGGTGCGGGCGGTGGCGCTGCCCGGCTGGACCGGAACGGCCGAGGTCAGGCTGCGTTCGTCCGAGGCGGTGAGCGCCGAGCAATAGGCGCGTCTTCGACGCGCGCCACGAAGCGCTTGAAGCGCTCGATCATGTCGCGCCCGCGCAGGGCCGGCACGTGCCCCTGATCGGGCACCGTGAGCGCCTCGAGATCCGGATGCATCGCCGCCATGGCGTCGAGCGTCTCGACCGACAGGAGGTCGGAATTGGCGCCGCGCAGAACCATGACCGGCACGCGCGTCAGGCCGGCGAACAGGAACCAGAGCGGCGGCGGAGGCTTCTCGAAGTCCGAGGCCTCAAGCGTCTTGGCGAGGGCGACATCGTAATCGGCGACAAGGCGGCCGTCGACGGTCTTCCACGTGCTCCGCGCCAGCGCCTCCCAGTCATCCTGGGTCGAGGTCGGGAACTGCGCCTCGAACAGGCGCTTCAGCACCTCGCCGCCCTCGGCATAGTCGCGCGGGGAGGGCAGCTTGCCGACATAGCCGCGGATGCGCTTGAGGCCGTTCGCCTCGATCACCGGTCCGATGTCGTTGAGGACGACGCCGCGCAGGAGAGCCGGGCGGGCGGCCGCAAGCGCCATGGCGAGAAGCCCGCCGCGCGAGGTGCCGACGACGACGGCTTCGCCGATCCCGGCGGCGGTCACCACTTGCAAAACGTCGCCGAGCTCGACCGTCAGGCTGTAATTGCGCCAGTCGCGATCGTAATCGGAGCGGCCGCGGCCGCGATAGTCGAGGGACAGCACCCGCCGCGGGCGGTCCTCGTCCTGCGATAGGACCAGCGCGAGATGATGGAAATCCGCCGCGTTGCGCGCCAGCCCCGGCAGGCACACGACCGGTAGGGCCGGGCCCGCGCGCGGGCCGTAATCGCGGGCGTAGAGCTTCAGGCCGTCGGCGGCGGAAACGAAGAGGTCGGCGTAATCGGTCATGCCGCTGTCGCCGCGCCGCCGG
>DASQLE010000253.1:0-2540 GCA_035630175.1 Beijerinckiaceae bacterium | reverse complement strand
CTGGCTGCGCTACGGCGTGACGGCCCGGCGCAAGCGCAACGTGCGGCGGCTGGCCGAGCTCCGGCGGATGCGCGAGACGCGCCGGACCTATCGCGGCGCCCTCGGCAAGGCGGAGATCACCGCCGCGCAGGCGGAGCGGTCGGGGACCCTCGTGCTCGAGGCGGAGCGGATCGGCAAGGCTTACGAAGGCCGGCCCGTCGTCGCCGGCTTCTCGATCCGCGTCCTGCGCGGCGACCGCATCGGCGTCGTCGGCCCGAACGGCAGCGGCAAGACAACCCTCGTCAACCTGCTCACGGGAGCCTTGCCGCCCGACACCGGGCAAGTCCGCCTCGGCGCCAACCTCGCGCCGGCGACGCTCGACCAGCGCCGCGATAGCCTCGATCCGGACGTCACCTTGCGGGAAGCCCTGACCGGCGGCGACAGCGACACGGTGAGCGTGGCCGGACAAGCGCGCCACGTGATCGGCTACATGAAGGACTTCCTGTTCGGGCCGGAACAGGCGCGCACGCCCCTTCGCCGCCTGTCCGGCGGCGAGCGCGGGCGCCTCATGCTGGCGCGCGCCTTCGCCAAGCCCTCCAACCTCCTGATCCTGGACGAGCCGACCAACGACCTCGACCTCGAGACCCTCGACGTGCTCGAGGATTTGATGGCCGAGTATGCCGGCACCGTGCTCCTCATCAGCCACGACCGCGACTTTCTCGACCGCATCGTCGACGGGGTGATCGCCCCCGAAGGCGACGGCATCTGGCGCGAATATGCCGGCGGCTACAGCGACATGCTCAAGCAGCGAGGTGCCGAGCTCGCCGTGCGGGCGCCGGCTCGGCCGGCGGTGTCCCGCCCCGCAGCAGGGCCGCCGAACGGCGGGACGGCGCCGTCGCCTCGCCGCCGCTTGAGCTTCCACGAGCAGCATGCGCTGAAAACCCTGCCGGACACGATCGCCGTTCTCGAAGCGAAGGTCGGCGCGTTGCAGGAGCGACTCAACGATCCGACCCTGTATGGCCGCGACCGGGACGCCTTCGAGAGCGCCTCGGGTGCCCTCGCGGCAGCCCAAGCCGACCTCGCGGCGGCGGAGGAGCGTTGGCTCGCGCTGGAGATGCTCCGCGAAAGCCTCGAAGCGTAAGCGCCAGGCGCGACGCGTTGCCGTGGATCGACGCTTGTGTATGGTCCCGGCCGAGACGCCCCGCCCTGCCGCATCCCATCCGTGTGGAAACGATTCGATGGCCGACATCTCGCTGACGCTCGCCTGCACAGTGTCCGACCGCAGCCGCCCGATCCTCGACGGCCGCGTCACGATACCCGGTTGCCGGCTCGTCACGCTGCCGGGCGAGTCGGACGACATCTTCCGCCGCGCCCTGCGCGACCGGGAGTTCGAGATCACCGAGTTGTCGATGGCGAGCCATATGGTCACCACCGCGCGCGGCGACAGCCCCTACGTCGCGGTGCCGGTATTCCTATCGCGGGCGTTCCGGCATTCTTCGGTCTACATCCGCACCGACCGCGGCATCGAAAGCGCGGCCGATCTCAAGGGCAAGACGATCGGCCTCCGCGAATACCAGCAGACCATGGCGTTGTGGGTCCGCGGCCTCCTACGTGACGCGGACGGCATCGAGGCGCGCGCGGTGCGCTGGCGGACCGGCGGCCTCGAGCGCCCGGGCGGGGGCGAGCGCATCGCCATCGATCTGCCGGCCGATCTCGACCTCAAGCAGGTCGGCCCTACGGAGACGATCAACGGCTTGCTGGCGGCGGGCGAGCTCGACGCCGTCATCTCGGGCCAGCCGCCGAGCTGCTTCACCAAAGGGACAGCGCCCGTCGCGCGGCTGTTCCCCGACTACCGGGCGGCCGAGATCGCCTATCACAAGGCCACCGGCTTCTTCCCGATCATGCATTGCATCGCGGTGCGCAAGGATGTGGCGAGCGCCCACCCGTGGCTCCCCGCTGCGCTGTTCCGCGCCTTCGCGCAGGCCAAGGCGCTCGCCTTCGCCGACCTGCAGGCCTCCAACATCCTGCGCGTGTCGCTGCCCTGGGTGGCCGCCGATTACGCGGACGCGCAGGCGATCATGGGATCGAACATCTGGCCGTACGGCTTCGGCGCCAATGCGAAGGAATTGCGCGCGATGGTCGATTATGCGGTCTCCGACGGACTCATCGCGCGCAAGCTCGATCCGGCCGAGCTGTTCCATCCGAGCACGCTGGAGATGCCCGACCAGGGATGATGCCGGCAGTGCCCGGCGCAGCCCTTGCCTCGCCCATCCTGCTGTGCATTGTTCTCGCCACCAAAAGCCTGCCTCACCATGACGGCAAGGCGCCATAAGGCCGAGCGGCCAAATCGACGGGAGAGAAACATGACCGACCACGCACCCTCCATCTCGCGGCGGACCTTGTGCGGAGGGCTCGCGGCCGCCGGCCTCGCAGCCTCGTCAAACGCCGCATGGGCACAGGGCCAAAAATATCCGTCGCGCACGATCAGCGTCGTCATCCCAACCGGCCAGGGCGGCGGCGCCGAGCGGCTGGCGCGCGCCTTCGACGACGCCTGGTCGAAA
>DASQLE010000252.1:0-5297 GCA_035630175.1 Beijerinckiaceae bacterium | reverse complement strand
AAGCTCGTCGAGATCCCGACCGGCAACGAGACGCACGACAACGTCGTCGCCTATTGGCAGCCGAAGCAGGCCTACGAGCCGGGCCAGGAGATCACCTTCTCGTACCGCATGCGCTCGCTGCTCGGCGCCGACGGCATGCATCCCGGCGGCAAGGTCGTGAACACGTTCCAGACGCCGGCGCGCGCCAGCGGCTCCCACGAGCCGAGCGAGCCGACGACGCGGCGCTTCCTCATCGATTTCGCCGGCGGGCCCCTCGCCTACTACATGCAGGCGCCCGAGCAGGTGCAGATCGTGCCGAGCACGTCGGTCGGCACCATCACGCATACATTCATCGTCCCGCACGAGCGCATCCGCGGCTTCCGCGCCGCCTTTGACGTCAAGCTGGAGGCTGGCCAGTCGGCGGACCTGCGCGCCTATCTTCGCGCCGGCAACAAGGCCCTCACGGAGACCTGGACATATCCGTGGACTGCCGCCGGGTGACGGCCAAAGCATGATGGAATCGATCACGTTCATGCGTTTTGGTTGAATCAACCAAAACGCATCGTGATCTAGACGCTTGGAGCCGCCATGGCCGCGCGAGGCCAGTTATGGCGCTCCTCGCGCGCATGCCGCAGCCACGCATACAGCGCATCATAGACCGGAAAGCCGTGACGCAGGACGGCATGATCGTCGTCGCCGTGCTGCGCCGACAGGCCGAGCGCGACGGCCAGCAGCCCGGCGCATTGCGGCGCGAGATCGAGCCGGGCGGTATCGGCGCCCCGCACGATGGAGGCGAGGTCGCGCAATAACGGATCGGCGTCGAGGGCGAAGGCGGCCAGAAGGGTGTCGAAGGTGCAAAGCTCGCCGTCGTGCTCGAAGGCGGCGCCCGGAAGGTCGTAGGCGACGCCGCCGACCTCTTCGGCAACGGCCAGGACCTGATCGGGCTCGACGAACAGAAACGCGGCCTGCGCGTCGAGGAAGCGGTGGATGAGCCAGGGGCAGGCGACGCGATCGATCTTGGGCCGCCGCCGCGTGACCCAGACGGTCGGGGCGGCCCCGAGCGACACGCCTCGGGCCGTGCGCTTGACGAGCGGCAACCCTGCCGCCTGCCAGCCGTCATAGCCGCCGGCGATCGCGGAGGCGTCGATGCCGACGGACCGCAGCCGGGCGACGACCTGCTGACTGCGGTTGTGGCCGTGCGCGCAGGCGACCAGCACGGCGCGTCCGCTTTGCTCCGCGCGCCCCTCCGCCACCGCCTCCGACGGCGCCCGGAAGCGGGCGATCGGCATCATGGTGTCGGATGCGGCAACGATCTCCGGGCGGCGGACATCGAAGACAACGGGCGCATCGGCCCGGCCAAGCCGGGCAAAAACGTCGGACGGAGCGATGAAGAACGGGGTGCCCATGATTGTGCCCATGACAAACCTCCAACGAGGATCGTCTGCGAACCTTGGGCACGGGCCTGACGGGGCGGTCGCAGGGGGCCCCGTAAGGACGATCCTGTCACAGCAGCGCAGCCCACGCAATCGAGCCCTGCGCCGGCAGGGGTCGCCATCGCGGCCGCGGTTCCGTAGGTTGCCGACCTCACCAGATCACGCCGCGTTGTGACTGTACCGATCAGAACGCGTGAACGCGATCGATTTCAGAGTTGAGCATGCGGTTCTCCGAAAAGTGGCTTCCACTTTTCGGAGAACCGCATGCTCCGGCCGGAGCGAGATGGAAGGCAGCCTGCAGAGATTGAGGCCGCGCACCGACGACAGGCGCCAGCGCGCCGTCGGCATCGCGCTGATATGCGGCGCCATCGTGAGCTTCTCGTGCCTCGACGCCACAGCCAAATGGCTGAATCAGAGCCTCGATCCGATCCTGACTGTCTGGGTGCGCTACATCGGCAGCATCGTCTTTGTATCGCTGTTCGTGAATCCCTGGACGACGCCCGGTGTCACGCGCACCCGTCGCCCTTGGCTGCAGGCTGGGCGCTCGGTGCTGCTGCTCGGCTCGACCGCCCTCAATTTCATCGCCCTGCAGTATCTGCAATTGACCGAGTCGGTGTCGATCATGTTCGCGACGCCGCTTCTCGTCGCCCTCCTGGCGGGTCCGCTGCTCGGCGAATGGGCCGGCCCGCGTCGTCTTGCGGCGATCGCGGTCGGCTTCGTCGGCGTCCTCGTCGTCACCCGGCCCGGGCTCGGCGGCCTGCACCCGGCCGCCTTCCTGTCGCTCGGCAGCGCCGTCTGCTACGCCCTCTACAGCATCACGACGCGCATGCTGGCCGGCGCCGATTCCTCGGCCACGACGATGTTCTATTCGGGCATGGCCGGCGTGCTCCTGGTGACGCCGCTTGTGCCGCTCGTCTGGTCGCTGCCGGATGCGGCGCTCGGCTGGACCCTGATGATCGTGCTCGGAGCCTGCGGCGCATTCGGGCACTGGCTTCTGATCCTGGCGCATGCGCGCGCCCCGGCGCCGGTGCTGGCGCCCTTCATCTACACGCAGATCGTCTGGATGATCATCCTCGGCTTCTTCGTCTTCGGCGACCTGCCGGACAGCTGGACCCTCGCCGGATCGGCCATCGTCATCGCCTCGGGACTGTACCTTCTCCACCGGGAGCGCGTCCGCGGCGTCCCGGCCGGGCCATGACCTATTCGATCGGCGTTGCCGTGGGCGCGCTTGACGGGCCATAAGGAGCTGGCGGAACGTTAAGCGCGGAGGATCAGCCGTTGAGCACCGTCGACATCTTCATGCCGAGCGCCATGATGCCCCTCATCGTCGACGGCATCGGGCAGCGCTTCACCGTGCACCGCGGCTGGCAGGCCGACAGCCTTGAGGGCCTGTTGCGCGAGGCCGGGCCGCGCATCCGGGGTCTCGCCGCCGGCGGCACGCGGCGCATCGACGGCGCCCTCATGGACCTGATGCCGAAGCTCGAGATCATCGCCAATTTCGGCGTCGGCTACGACCGGGTCGACGCGGCCGAGGCGGCGCGGCGCGGCATCATCGTCACCAACACCCCCGACGTTCTGACGGAGGAGGTCGCCGACCTGGCGCTCGGCCTCCTCCTCGCGACGGTCCGGCAATTACCGCAAGCCGACCGCTACCTGCGCGCCGGGCAATGGCTCGGTAACGAGTTTCCCTTCACGACGACCCTACGCGAGCGGACGGTCGGCATCGTCGGGCTCGGGCGCATCGGCAAGGACATCGCCAAGCGGCTCGAGGGGTTCGGGCTCAGCATCGTCTATCACGGCCGCAGCGAGCAGCCGGACGTGCCGTATCGTCGGTACCCCAGCCTCCTCGACATGGCGCGCGCCGTGGACGTGCTCATGGTCGTTATTCCCGGCGGCGACGAGACGAAGCACCTCGTCGATGCCGAGGTCCTGAAGGCCCTCGGGCCGAACGGCATCCTCATCAACGTGGCGCGCGGCACCGTCGTCGACGAGCGCGCGCTCATCGCGGCTTTGCGCGACAAGACCATCCTGACGGCCGGGCTCGACGTGTTCGACGACGAGCCGAACGTGCCGCAGGAGCTGATCGCCATGGATCACGTCGTGCTGCTGCCGCATGTGGGATCGGCCTCGGTCCACACCCGCAACGCCATGGGGCAGCTCGTGGTCGACAACCTCGTGTCGTGGTTCGAGGGCAAGGGACCGCTGACGCCCGTGGCAGAGACGCCATGGACCGCGCGCTCGCCCTGAGCATTGCCGCCGTCGCCCTTGCGGGCGCGTCCACGGCGCAGCCGCTTTCGCGCGACCTCGAGGAGGCGGCGGGCCGGTGGGACCTGTCCCTGGACGGCGCCAACCGGAGCTGCCGGGTGATGCTGTCCCTCGACGAATCCCCCGTCGGCCGGACCTTGCGCTTTCCGACCGGCTGCCGGCGGGCGCTGCCGATCCTCAACGGAATGGGCGGCTGGATTGCAGCGGGCAAGGATCGGCTGAACCTTCTCGACGCCCAGGGCCAGGTGGCGCTGCAGTTCCAGCGCGACAAGGAGGAGACGCTCGTGGCGCGCGCCACAGGTGGCCAAGTGTTCCGGCTCGAGCGCCCGGAGGACGTGGTGCAGCCGATCCGTCTGCCGCCGCCTCCGCCGCCGATCGGCGTGCCGCAGGCGACGCCGATCGATCCCGACAAGGCGCCGCCGCCAGCGAGCCTGCCGGGCGTCTACCTGGTCGACCGCTATAGCGAGCGCGAGGTCTGCCGCATCGACCTCCGGCGCAGCGTGCTGGCCGGCTCCGGCCGCTTCGAAGCCCGGCTCCTCGAGGGCTGCCGCGACCTCGGCCTCGCCGCCTTCGAACCCGTGGCCTGGCGCTATGAGGGGGGCCGCCTGACGCTCACCGCCCGGCGCGGCCACGAGGTGACGCTCATCTCCGAGCGCGACGGCCATTGGCGCCGCGATCCGGAGGTCGGGGCGACGCTCATCCTGCGCAAGGCGCAGGCGCCCTAAGGTAGGCTGCCGAAAAGCGGAACCACTTTTCGAAGAACAGCATGCTCAACTTCTTGGAGTCGATCACGTTCATCCGTTTTGATTGATCCGATCAAAACGCGTTGTGATCTGAGGCGGAGGACTTGGCTCGCAACGCCGCGAGACTCGTCTTCTGCCGCCCGGCCTCGTCGAAATTGTCCGGCGCCAGCCAGCGCTCGAAGGCCGCGCGCTGCGCGGGCCACTCGCCGTCGAGCATGGCGAACCAGGCCGTGTCGCGGTTGCCGCCTTTGACGACCATATGCTGGCGAAAGACGCCTTCGAAACGGAAGCCGAAGCGCAGGGCCGCCCGCTTCGAGCGCTCGTTGGCGTTGTTGCATTTCCATTCGAAGCGGCGATAGCCGAGCTCGTCGAAGACGTGGCGGGCTTGCAGATAGACGGCCTCGGTGGCGGCGGCCGTGCGCGCGAGCCGTGGGCTGTACAGGATATGCCCGGTCTCGATGACGCCGTTGGCGTTATCGATGCGGAGGAAAGCGAAGCGGCCCTCGATGCGGCCGCTCGCCGTGTCGCGGATGGCGAAGAAGAGCGGATCATCCGTCGCGACGGCGCGCGTCAGCCAGGGCTCGAAGGCGGCCCGGTCGCGGTACGGCCCATCCGCGAGATAGCGCCACAGATCGTCGGCAGTGGCGCCGGCGCCCGCTGCGAACAGCTCGTCGCCGTGACGCGCGGGATCGAGCGGTTCGAGCCGCACGAAGCGGCCTTCATGCTGCCGCCGCGCCGGCCGCGGCCGCGGCGTCCAGGCGGACAGATCGCTCACCCCGACCGCTCCTTGAGGTCCCGGCGGAAGAAGCCGTTGAGATCGTCGAACGGGACGGCGCCGTCGAAACCGGCGAAGCTGCCGTCCTCCGCCATCCGCTCC
>DASQLE010000251.1:0-5123 GCA_035630175.1 Beijerinckiaceae bacterium | reverse complement strand
GCGACGATGAAGAACGTCAGAAGCGCAAAGCTCAGCAGGAAACCGAGGGGCTTGAGCAGCGCCACCGCGAGCGCGAAGGCGAGCCAGGTGCTCAGCGACCGTCCGATCGCACGCCAGTCATAGGCGTCGCCCTTGTCGCCGCGCGCCGTCATTAGCTTGGAGATGACCATGAAGAGCGACAACCCGATCATCAGGATGCCGTACCAAATCGGGAAGAAGCCGGGTCCCGGACCTTCGGGACCGGAATAGGTCCAGGCGCGCGCCTCGAGAACGATATAGGAGCCGAGGGCGGCGAGCAGGCCACCCGAGATCACGTCGCCGTCGCGAAAGGCGGTCTTGTTCATTGTCCCACAACCGATGCCGCGGCATTGTCGCTGCGCTCGCCGGAAATGCAACAGCGGAGCTTGCGCACGTCCCCGCGTCGGTGGAACTTGCCCACCGGCCGGCGGGATCGGCGGCTCTCGACGAGGCCACGCCGGCGGCGACCGGACGTTCCTGTCCGGGCAAACGGCTTCTCCGCCTCGGGGGCTGCATGGTTCGGCCGCGCACGTTGTTCGACAAGATCTGGGACGCCCATCGCGTGGCGCGGCGTCCGGACGGCCGCGAGCTGATCTATATCGACCGTCACGTGCTGCATGAGCTGCATGCGCCGCACGCCTTCGAGCGCCTCGAGGAGGCAGGCCGTCCGGTGCGGCGGCCCGACCTGACCGTCTCGGTGCAGGATCACAGGATTTCGACCCTCCCGGGGCGCGACGACCTGAGCAATCCCGACGGCGCGCCGTTTCTCCGCGCCATGCGCGAGGGCAGTCGACGGCACGGCATCCGACTGTTCGACCTCGGCGATCCCGAGCAGGGCATCTGCCACGTGGTCGCGCCCGAGCTCGGCATGGTGCTGCCGGGCGCGACGCACGCGGTGCCGGACAGCCATGCGCCGACCGTCGGAGGGCTCGGCGCGCTTGCCTTCGGCTGCGGCACCAGCGAGCTGGAGCACATCCTTGCGACCCAGGTAATGGCGCTGAAGCAGCCGAAATCCATGCGCATACGGCTCGAGGGCGGTCTCGGCCCATGTGTGACCGCCAAGGACGTGGCCCTGCGCATCATCGCCGAGCTCGGCGTCGCCGGCGGCCGCGGGCATGCGGTGGAATATGCAGGCGCGGTCGTGCGCGCCATGACGATCGAGAGCCGCATGACCCTGTGCAACCTGACGGTCGAGATGGGCGCGCGGACCGGCCTTATCGCTCCGGACGACACTGCCTTCGCGTGGCTCCAGGGCCGGCCCTACGCGCCGCGCGGCGCGCTTTGGGACCGGGCGGTCGGGGCCTGGCGCAGGCTGACGAGCGACGACGACGCCGTGTTCGACCGCGAAGTTGCGATCGATTGCAGCTCCCTCGAGCCGCAGGTCACCTGGGGCACCGATCCGAGCCAGGTGGTCGGCATCTCCGGCCGCGTGCCCGAGCCTTGGCCGGGCGACGCTGCCCGGCAAGCCAGCGTGCAACGGGCGCTGGACTATATGGGGCTGGCGCCCGGAACGCCGCTGAGCGGCTTGCCCGTCGACCGCGTCTTCATCGGCTCGTGCACCAATAGCCGTCTGCCCGATCTCGAGGAAGCGGCGGCTGTGCTGCGCGGCCGGCGCGTCGCGCCGGGCGTCACGGCGCTCGTGGTGCCGGGCTCGACGACGGTGAAGCGCCAGGCCGAGGCGGCCGGGCTCGACCGGGTGTTTCGCGATGCCGGCTTTTTCTGGGGCGAATCCGGCTGCTCCATGTGCGCAGGCGGCAACGGCGATCGCGGCCGGCCGGGCGAGCGCTGCGTCTCGACCACCAACCGCAACTTCGAAGGCCGGCAAGGCCGCGGCGTGCGCACGCATCTCGTCAGCCCGTCGATGGCGGCGGCCGCGGCCGTGACCGGCCGCATCGTCGATGTGCGCCAGCTCTTGGACGGAGGCCTCTGATGCAGCCGTTCACGACGCTGACGGGCATCGCCGCGCCCATGCTGCAGGACGACATCAACACGGACCAGATCGCGCCCGTCCAGGCAACCCGCCTCGGCCGCGACGATCGCGGCCTGCTCTTCCAGCGGGCGCGGCGGCGCGCGGACGGCTCGGACGACCCCGACTTCGTGCTCAACCGGCCGCATTTCCAGGCTGCGAGCATCCTCGTGAGCGGCCACAATTTCGGCTGCGGCAGCTCGCGCGAGGGGGCCGTGTGGACGATGATCGCCAACGGCATCCGCTGCATCGTCGCGCGCAGCTTCGCCGACATCTACCGCGAGAACTGCCTGCAGAACGGCCTGCTGCCGATCGAGCTCGACGGCGAAGCGGCGGACGGATTTTGCGCTCGCGTCGTTGCCGCGGACGGAGCGGCGCCGTTCACCGTCGATCTCGTCGAGCAGCGCATCGGCGGACCCGGCGGACCGGACATTCCGTTCACGATCGCGCCCGCCGATCGTGTGCGCCTGCTCGAGGGTCTCGACGACATCGGCCTGACCTTGAAGCAGAGCGGCGACATCGCGGCCTGGGAGGCGCGCATGGCGCGCGAGATGCCGTGGCTCCAGACCGCGCACGACGCCCGCGACACGACGTCGTCCTGAGCGCTCGTTACGCCCGGCTTTGCAGCAGCGGGCGCAAGGCAAGGGCCTGATCGAGACGGTCGATGCCGACGATCGCCTCGATCAGCTGCTTGCCGCGACCAGCTCCGAGGATCGGCGCGACGAGGTCGAGCGACTTGTCGATCACCTCCTGCCGCGACATCGGATTGTCCGGCGTTCCCTTGACGGCATGGGTGCGGTGCGAGACTTCCCGGCCCGCTTTCGTCCTGACGGTCATGATCACCTGCCGCGGCGGCAGCGCGCTCGTCAGCTCCGGGCTCGGCACCAGCTCGATCCGGCCGCGCAGGTCCGCGATGATGGGATCGGCCATGCGGGCGTGATCGTGCGAGCTCTCGAAGGTCATGCCGCCTTCGACCAATGTCAGCGCGACCAGATGCTGGACGTTGATGTTCGGCATGGAGCGGTTGCTGACGAGGCCTGCCCGGTCGTCCGGCAGCTCGAGCACGATGCTGTCGACGTCGCCCGCCGTGAGGCCATGCTGCTCCACGAGCAGCGTGACCGCATCGATGGCGCCCTGGATCGGCGAGCCGACGCACCATTTCTTGATGGTCGCTCCCATGATCTCGAAGCGTGAACCGAGGCCCTTGCACAGCTCCTGCGGCCGCGGATCGTTGGAGAAGGCGGTATAAAAGTTGTTCTCGCCGGACAAGGCGTCAGCGACGCCAGTGAATCCGGATGCGACCATGGTGGCGCCCGACAAGGCGTTGCGCGCCGTCATGCCGCCGAAATCGAAAGCCTTCTCGATATGCTGGTCGTCGCGCGCCCAGCACTGCACGCCGGAGGCCTGCTGAACGGCATAGGACAGGAGATGGCGCACCTGCTCGGGCGAGAACCGCATCAGGGCGGCGGCCGCCGCGCTGGCGCCGAACAACGGCCCGACGCTGTGCGTCGAGTGGCCGCCGGCGTAGAGCTTGCGCGGACCCATCGACAGGTTGAAGCGCGTGCCGATGTCGTAGCCGAGGATGACCGCCTTGAGGAGATTGCCGCCGCTCTGTCCGGCGATCTCGGCGGCCGCAAGGGCGCCGGCGACGATCCCGCAGCCCGGATGAAAGCGGCCGACGAGATGAGAATCGTCGGTCTCGTCGGCATGACCCATGATGCCGTTGGCGAGGGCGGCGTTGACCGGGTTGGTCAGGCAATCGGTGCCGATCACCGTGCAGGCCGGCGTGCCGCCGAGCTCCTTGACATAGGCGATGGCCAGCTCGCCAGGGCGAAGGCGCGACCCGGAAACCATGGCGGCCAGCGTATCGAGGAGGTGGTGGCGGCCTTTCTCCAGCACATCCTCCGGGACCGTCTGCGCGAGGGCGCCGCAGACGTAATCGCTGAGGGCGCGCATCTCGTCCGACACGCTGGCATCCGCCGCCTCTGTCGACGACACGTCCTTCAGCATGGTTGCCGATTGCGCCATTCTTTTTCCTCCGGCTGGCACGCGTTGTTGCACGTCTCACTGGCGCATCGTATGGCCGGGCGCAATGGGGGGAAAGCGATGAAAATCACCGGCATCAAGGCTACGGCGCATCACATCGAGGTGCCGCTGCCGCTGTTCACCAAGAACGTCGTCACACGCCGTATCGTGTTCTGCGAGGTCACGACCGACGAGGGCGTCACCGGCTACGGTCTCACCGGCGGCCAGTTCCTGCCTTGGTCCGTGGTGGCGGCGCTCGAGAACGACTTTCTCGACCTCGTGCGCGGCATGGATCCGCGCGACAGCGAAGCGATCCACGAGAAGATCTGGTGGGGCGTCAACATGCGCGCCATGACCGGGGTCGTCTCCTTCGCGCTCTCGGCCCTCGACATCGCTTGCTGGGACATCAAGGGCAAGACGGCCGGGCGCACCGTGGCGCAGCTGCTCGGCGGCGCGCGCGACTGGGCGCCGATCTATGTCACCTTCGGATTCCCGGTCTACGACCGCGATCAGCTCACTGAGGCGGCGCGCATCCAGGTCGAGAAAGGCATCCAGCGGCTCAAGATGGTGGTCGGCGTCCACGAGGGCGGCTGGGCCGAGGATGCCCGCCGCGTGCGCGCTGTGCGCGAGGCGATCGGCCCCGACGTCGAGCTCATGCTCGACGCCAACTACAAGTTCTCGCCGATCGACGCGAAGCTGCTGTGCCGCGCGATCGAGGACATGAACATCGTGTGGTTCGAAGAGCCGCTCTTCGCTAACGACGTTCGCGCGCTGGCGGATCTCCGGCGCAGCACCAGGATTCCGATCTCGGCCGGGCAGATGGAAGGGCACCGCTGGCGCTTCAAGGACCTGATCGAGGCGGGGGCTGTCGACATCCTGCAGCCAAATGTCTGCTACAACGGCGGCTACACCGAAACGCAGAAGGTCGCCCACATGGCGCAGGCCTTCAACATCATGATCGCCAACGGCGGCGGCTGGCCGCTCTACAACCTCCATACCATGGCCGGCCTCATGAACGGCTGGCGCGTCGAGTTCCATCTCGGCATGCAGGAGGTGGGCGAACGCCTCTTCGTCGACCCGCCGAAGCCGGAGGGCAACATCGTGCGCGTCGGGA
>DASQLE010000250.1:0-2980 GCA_035630175.1 Beijerinckiaceae bacterium | reverse complement strand
GCGGCCTAGGACGAGAGGCCGGATGCCGAAGGGATCGCGCGCGCCGACCATCTTCTTGTTGGTGAGGCCGACAAAAGCATAGGCGCCCTCCACCTGGAGCAGCGCCTCGACAAACTTCTCAACGAACTGCCGTTTCTCGCTGCGGGCGACGAGGTGGAGGATGACCTCCGTATCCGTCGTCGACTGGCAGATCGCGCCTTTTTGGATCAGCCATTCGCGCGTGGTGAGGGCGTTGGTGAGATTGCCGTTATGGGCAAGCGCGAACCCGCCAGATTCGAGATCGACGAAGAGCGGCTGCACGTTGCGCAGCACGGGATCGCCGCACGTCGAATAGCGCACATGACCGACGGCGACATCACCCTTGAGGCGGTCGATGACAGGGCGGGAGGTGAAATGATCGCCGACGAGGCCGAGGCGGCGCTCGGTATGGAAATGGGCGCCGTCGAAGCTGACGATGCCGGCGGCCTCCTGGCCGCGATGCTGAAGGGCGTGGAGACCGAGCGCTGTGAGCGCAGCGGCGTCCTTGTGATTGAACACACCAAAAACGCCGCACTCCTCATGCAGCCGGTCCTCTTCGAACCAGCTCGGCATGCCAGACGTAGGATGCTCAGTCACGGGGCCTCCTTGCCTCCTGTTAAATAGGCGCCCTGACGAGCGCTTCCAATGCCACGCGACACCTTACCCAGGCACTTACGCACAAGGTTACCGGCCCAAAATGCCCCTACTGAGGCTGTTCAGGCGCTGGCGCGGGTTCCGGAGCCGGCGGCGGGGCAGCCGCAGGTGCCGGCGCGGCAGGCGGAGCGGCCTCCGGCGGCGTTGCGGGTTGCCCCTCAGGCGGCGTCACAGGCTGGCCTTCGGGCGGCGACTGGCCGTCCGGCTGCGCGCCCGGCTGATCCTCAGGCTTCAGCTGGCCAGGCAGATATTGCTCGGGGTCAACCGGCAACAGCGATTCGATCGCCACCTGGGTCTGCTGCAGGATCGGATAGGAGCGCGCATTGCGCACCCATTCCGGTTGGTCGCGCGCAAGCGCGGTGAAGAGGATGAAGACGATGGCGACGAGGAGGAAGCCGCGCGCCAGCCCGAAGATGAAGCCGAGGGTGCGATCGAGCGCGCCGACGCGGCTATCCAGCACCTTGTCGGAGATGCGGAAGGTGATGAGGCTGACGATGATGAGGGTGATGATGAAGACGCCGGCGGCGAAAGCGATCTGCGCAACGCTCGGCGAAGGGAAATAGGTCTCGACGGAATGCCAGTATTTCGGCGTCAGGAAGAGGGCGGCGACGGCAGCGACGGCCCAGGAGAAAATCGACAAAACCTCGCGGGTAAAGCCCCGCACCATGGCGAGAAACCCCGACACGAGCATGATGGCGATGAGAATGACGTCCAGCCAGGAAATGGGCATGGCGCGTTTCGGTCCTCCCTCGGCCGGGACATTATCACGATTCCCCGGGCATCAAGCACACCTGGCCGCCTCCAAGCAATCACCGGCGCCCGCAATCGGCGCTTTGCCGCAGCGGTGTGACTTCCTTACGCGCCCTCGGTGCCGAACCATCCGACGAGCTCATCGAGCTGCGAGATGGGCATGAGGCCGATGTCCGGGATCTGACGGTCGGGCGCCAAGGATGCTGGAACGACAGCCCGTACAAAGCCGAGCTTCGCGGCCTCTTTGAGGCGCTGGTCCATGTGGCTCACAGCGCGCACGGCGCCGGTGAGACTGACCTCGCCGAAATAGACCGTGTCTTCCGGGACGGGACGGCCGACGAAGGAGGAGAGGAGCGCTGCCGCGGCAGCGAGATCGGCGGCGGGCTCGTTCAGGCGCAAGCCGCCGGCGACGTTGAGGAAGACATCGTGGCCGGCGAAGCGCACGCCGCAGCGGGCCTCGAGCACGGCGATGAGCATCGAGAGGCGGTTGGGATCGGAGCCCACCACCGCGCGGCGCGGCGTGCCGAGAAGGGAGGGCGCTACCAGGGCCTGGATCTCGACCAGGATCGGCCGCGTGCCCTCCATGCCGGCGAAGACGGCGGTGCCGGGAACGCCACGGTCGCGATCCGAGAGGAACAGGGCGGAGGGGTTTTCCACCTCCTGCAATCCCTCGAAGCGCATCTCGAACACGCCGATCTCATCGGTCGGGCCGAAGCGGTTCTTTACCGCGCGCAAGATGCGGAACTGATGCCCGCTCTGGCCCTCGAAGTAGAGAACGGTGTCGACCATGTGCTCGATCACCTTCGGCCCCGCGATCTGGCCGTCCTTGGTGACATGGCCGACGAGCACCAGGGTCGAGCCGCTGTTCTTGGCGTAATTGACGAGCGCGGAGGCGCAGGCGCGGAGCTGCGAGATCGTGCCGGGGGCGGCGTCGATCGCTTCGGACCAGAGCGTCTGCACCGAGTCGATGATGACGAGGGACGCGGGCGGCGTGCTCGACAGCGTTGCGATGATATTGGCGAGGTTGGTCTCGGTGCCGAGCGCAACCGGCGCCTCGGTGAGACCGAGACGGCTCGCGCGCATGCGCACCTGGGCAGTCGCTTCCTCGCCGGAGAGATAGACGACGCGGGGACCGTTGCGGGCAAGCGCTGCGGCGGCTTGCAGCAGAAGCGTCGACTTGCCGATGCCGGGATCGCCGCCGACCAGGACCGCGGAGGCGGGGACGAGGCCGCCGCCGAGGACGCGATCGAGCTCCGCCATGCCGGTCGGCAGGCGCGGGGCGTCATCGATTGCGGCGGAGAGAGACTCAAATGGCGAGAGCCTGCCTTTGCCGCCTTTGATGGCGACAAGAGAGGGCGCCCCGGACGGGGTCGGCGTCTCCTCGATGATGGAGTTCCACTCGCCGCAAGACGGGCACTTGCCTGCCCATTTATTGGTGACGGCGCCGCAAGCCTGGCAGACGAAGGCGCGAGAGGGTTTGGCCATGCTTCCGTGTCTAAACCAGATACTTGCGAAGGTGAATTTTTCGCTGGCCGAAAGCGTGGATGAAACCGCCGCG
>DASQLE010000249.1:0-2203 GCA_035630175.1 Beijerinckiaceae bacterium | reverse complement strand
CCGCCGGCCGATCCATCTCGCCCTCTCCTACGACGAGGAGGTCGGTTGCGTCGGCGGCCGGCGCCTCGCCGAGCATCTCAGCAGCCGGTCCGTGCGCCAGCAGGGTTGCTTCGTCGGCGAGCCGACGAGCATGGCCGTCGTAATCGGGCACAAGAGCAAGCGCACCGTGCGGGCGACCGTCCACGGCAAGGGGGGCCATTCGGCGCTCGCGCCGCTCGGCGTCAATGCCGTCGAATACGGCGCCCGGCTCGTCGCCGAGATCTCCCGGATCGGCGGCCGCCTCGCGAGCGAGGGGCTTCGGGACGACCTCTACGATGTGCCCCACTCCACCGCTCATGTCGGGGTCATGCACGGCGGCACGGCGATCAATATCGTGCCCGACCATGCCGAGATCCTGTTCGAGTTCCGGGCGATCGGCGGGGTTGATCCTGATGATCTGGTGGCGGAGGTCATCCGCTACGCGGGCGAGGTCCTGGAGCCTCGCATGAAGGCGGTCGACCCAAGCGCCGGCTTCGATTTCGCCGCCGTCTCGGGCTTCCCCGGTCTTGACATGACGCCGGATGCCCCGATCGTCACCTTGACGAAGGCGCTTGCCGGACGAGACGACCATGCGAAAGTCGCGTTCGGCACCGAGGCCGGCCTTTTCCAGCACATCGCCGGCATTCCCGCCGTCGTCATCGGCCCCGGTTCGATCGAGCAGGCCCACAAGCCCGACGAGTGGATCGCGCTGGAGCAGCTCGCAGCCTGCGCGGCGTTCGTCGACCGGCTCGTCCGGCGGTGCTGCGCGTGAACAGCGCGCACCGGATTGGTGCCCGCTTGGCTGGTTTAGCTGTCATTCCGGGGCTGAGCGAAGCGAAGAGCCCGGAACCCACGATCGGATGACACGCGTCGTGCTTGATCGTGGGTTCCGGGCTCAGGCCTTCCTGCCCCGAAATGACGATTACCCCGCCAGCGACTGCAAGTCGCCGTCGACCGCGATCGCCTGGCCCGAGATGGTGCGCGCGGCCGGGGAAGCGAGATAGACGATCATGTCGGCGAGGTGCTGCGGCTCGATCATCTCCTTGATCGAGGCCTGGGCGAGAGCGCTGCGCTTCTGCTCGGCGAAGGAGATGCCGCGCGCCTCCGCCTTGGCGCTGAGGACGCGGTCCTGCCGTTCGCCGGCGACGACGCCGGGCAGGACGGCGTTGGCGCGGATGCCGAATTCGCCGAGCTCCATGGCGAGGGACTTGGTGAAGCCGATCACGGCCCATTTCGCCGCCGCATACGGCGTGCGCAGGGGGAAGCCGAATTTCCCGGCCGCCGACGAGATGTTGACGATGCTGCCGTTGCGGCTCTGCTTCAGATGCGGCACGGCGAGGCGCGTGCAGTTGAACCCGCCCGTGATGTCGACTGCGAGGCAGCGGTCCCATTCGGCGGGGTCGAGATCCTCCACCCGTCCCGTCGGCCCAGCGATGCCGGCATTGTTGACGAGGCAGTCGAGCCCGCCGAGCGCCTGAAGGGCGTCGTCGAAGAGGCCCGCCACCTCCCGCCGATCGGCGACATCGGTGGTCGAGCAGGTCACCTCCGGCTCGGCGTCGGCGAGGGCGCGCAGGGCCGCCTCGTCCACGTCGCAGGTGTGCACCCTCGCGCCCTCGCGCCGGAAGGCGCGCACGATCTCGAGGCCGATGCCGCCGGCGCCCGCCGTGACGAGGACGCGCAACCCCGCGATGCCAAGGTCCATCAGGAAAAACCGCCTGGCCGCCGTCGCGACGGCCTCGACAAGGATGTCGTTTTCGGCGAGCCTACCGGCCACCACAGATCACGGCAAGCGCGAGGCGCTTCAAGCCGGGCACACTGGGAGGAGCCAGAACATGATCTCGACCCTCGTCACTCGCCGCACGCTTCTGAAGAGCGCGGCCGGCAGCGCCGCGCTCGCCGGCATCGGCATGCCGGCAGTCGTCCAAGGCCAAGCCGACGTCATCCGCATCGGCCATCTGACGCCGTTGACCGGCTTCCTCGGGCCGCTCGGCGAATATGCGCAGCTCGGCGTCAGGCTGGCGGCAGACGAGGTCAACGCGGCGGGCGGGGTGCTCGGCCGCAAGATCGACCTCGTCATGGAGGATTCGGTCAATCCGCAGACCGCCTCGGCCAAGGCCGAGCGCCTGATCGAGCGCGACAAGGTCGCCATGATCATCGGCGAGATATCGTCCGCCTCGGGCCTCGC
>DASQLE010000248.1:0-6954 GCA_035630175.1 Beijerinckiaceae bacterium | reverse complement strand
GCTCAAGCCGACGTCGGCCGCGGGAGGATAAGCTGTGGCGAAGGGCTCCCGGACGAGGATGAGCCGCGCCGAGCAGATGGAGCGCTTCCTCGAGACGGCGCAGGCGCTCGGCTGTGACCCGTCCGAGGACCTCTTCGGCGAAATCGTTCGCGCCATCGCCTTGGCGCGGCCCGGGCCGCCGACTGCTCCCGCGGCGGAGTCGACGAAGCAGGCACGGCCGCGGCGGGTGAGCGCCGAAGGCGCAAGGCCGGTCAAGGATGCGAAGAGCACAAAGAGGAATGCCGAGAGCACGAACGACGCAGGGCCGAGAGGCGCGACGGCTCGACACACGACAACCAGAAGCGTGACGATCAAAAGTGCGACGACGGAGGCAAGGCGCAACCCGAAAGGAAGCGCAAAGTCGAAAGCGGACGAGACCTCCACGAACATCCGGGCGGCGAAAGCCTCGAAGGCGACAAGGAAGCAATCGGCAGCGAAGCCGGCGCGCGTCGCCGAAAAGGTCAGGGCGCCGACGACTGGGCGGGCAAGAACCGCACGCCCGCGAAGCCGCTCGCATTTGAGAAAATAATCTGTTCACGAGGCTTTTGCCCATTGCACAAATGGGCATTTGCCCTTAGTATGCTTTCCTGGTTTGCAGGAGGCAGCATTGCGTCGTTTGCCCAATTTCGCGGTCTCGAAAGCCGACGCCGCCCTTATCACCCGCATCGCGGAGCGCGCCGTGTCCGTCGCCGAGCGTTATGGCCGGCGCGTCGAACTCTTGGGTGTCTGCGCCAACCTTTATGGCGTGTCACGTCAACGGCTGTCGGCTTCGGCTCGATGCCCTCTTGGCCGCCAACGACTCGGCCTTCATCCGGGACGTGTGGGGCATCGGCCGCCATCTCGATCGCGCCACCGGCACCCTCGCCAGCGGCTTCGCGCCGCTTTTCGCCGCGCCGCCACGCGAGCGCGACCCTGCGGATGAAAGGGTGGGCACGAGCACCGGCGTCACGGCTCTTGGGCACCGAGGAGGCGGCGAGACAGCGTGTGCCCGTCAGCCGCCGGGCGCGAACGCGAGTTCGGCCGGCGAGGAGATTGGCGAGAGCGAGGCGGCGTGAGGCGCGTGCGTTTCCGACGAGCGGCTGATGCCGCATCCGGCTCGGCCGGACCGCGCGCCGGCGCGCCCGAACCGGAAGGCGCCCGCGTCGCAGGTCGCGGCCGGCAGGCCCCCTCCCCTGGCCGCCTCGATGGGAGGATCGAGCGCCAGATCCAAGCGAGCGTCTCCGAACGCCTCACGGCAGCGGCGCTCGCCCGCCGCCACGAGCGGCGCAATCGTTCGGAACAGGCTCTCCGCGACGTCGGCATCCCGCTCGATCAGGCGGATTGGGCGCGATGAGGTCGCCGACGCGTCCGAGGACGCGGCTCATGATGGCTCGTGATGGGGCCGGCTGCCGGCGGCACGTTGTCCGTCGCAGCGCTATGGCTCGTCCGGCTTCGGCTGCGCGCGCTGGAGGATGCGGCGGTCGAGCTCGCGCAGGATGTGGCGGCGGGCGCGCTGCTCGGCGCGTCGGCCGCTCGACGGGCGCATCGCGACGCGCGCGCCGATGCGAAGATCGGGGACGCTATGGGCCATGGCGTTCTGCCTCCCTCGCTTGCAGAATGCCGGAGATGCGCGTCCATGGCTGTCACCGGAAAACCGCAGCGGCAGAGGAATGACGTGGAAGGCTTGTCACGTCGGGGCCGGCCGGTCCGGATCGAGGCGAGAGGCGGCCTCGGGAGGCCAAAAAGGCGATATGCCGAGCCAGACGCATACAATCGGCTCCGCAAGCCTGGTCGCCGCCGTCGCCGGGAGAGAGGCTCGGCTGGTCCGGCTCGGCGCCGCCGCGCGGCTTTCGGGATGACGCCGCGTGAGGCGGCTCGGCGCGGCGGGCAATGAGCCCGTCTTGCCGGGCGCGGCGGGGCGCGTGCATGTTCGCCGCAACGCGGGCCGCACGCCTTGCGGCGTCTCGAGATCTATCTCAAGCGCTGCGCGCGCGGCCCCTTCGCGTTCGCGCGCTGGGGCGATTGGATCGTCGTCGATCTCGCCAACGACGACGACGTTCTGGCCGTGCGGCGCAGGTTTCCGACCCTTCTCGACGGCTGGCGGGCATTCCCGTGAGCGCCGCTGCTGGAGCATGCGCGACGGGGAAGCGTTCGCGAATCCGCGTGACGCATCGCTGGAAAGACCTGCAAGTTGGACGATCCGGCCTGCCGGCGCGGCACGAAGATCATCTCATCCCTTCTTAGGAATGGCGGCCATGATTCCGACGACGGTTACCAGGAAGCCGACGAGGGCGACGTAGCGGAGGCCGCTGCGGGAACTCTCGGCCGCCGTCTGCAGCATCGGGCCGCCGCGCATATCGGCGCAGATAAACACCACGAGCAGCAGCAACGGTCCGAAAAGGAAGTACAGCAGTTCCACGAGGCCCTCTCAGCGATCAGGGCCGCCCATCTTCGCTCAGTCTAGCCGGCGCTGTCCGCGAGTCGAGCGGAAATGGAGCTTGATGCCGGCTTGCCCTTGAACCTGTTGGAACGCATCGCCTCGCCGCGGACCGTCCGGCGCCACGTCCATGATCGGTGCCATCAGTTCCTTTCGCGATCTGCTTGGCTCGCGCCCGCCGGCCGCGCGGGCGTGCGCGGGCTTTCGAAGGGATGGAAGATGTAGAAGCCGTTGAAGCGGACGGCCACTTGTGCGGCCCGCGGCAGTGGGGCGACCGATTCGTCCGCGACCCGGCCGTGGAACTGCCACGTCCTGTCATGCACGAAGGGCGGCACCGGCCGATCCTCCGGGACAGCGCAAACGACGTCGCTGTCTCGCGTGCGGAACAGATTATATGCGAGCATGTCCGGGCCTCCGTTCGTGAGGTCGGAGTGGAACTACGCCCCGAAAAAGCGGGCTGACAGCGAAGTTGGGGGTTACTGGCCCGGCCTTTTGGCGCGTCGCCGATACAGAACCAGCATAGCACGTGCCGAGGCCCGATCAAGCGCCAGAAACGGGATATCGGACCCGCCCTTGCAGGCGGGCCCCCGCACGATCACCGGTCGACCGCTGCAGGCACCTTCGATTCCGGCAGACACCGGCCGCCCCCGGCACGGGCGTCCCGTCGCGTGGAACCATTGCGCGTCCGGGCGGTTCGAGGACGGCATGCTCGGCCGCGAGCGGGAGGAGCCCTTGACCGATCCCAGCCTGAGCGACAAGGGCCTCGCCGTGTTCGCCTTCGCCATCTACCACCAGTTCGAGAGCGGCAGCCGCGTCACGCAGGTCGTCATCAACGACGGCGCCGGTCATCACGCCGACGACGAAGCGATTCGCGAGCTACAGGCGCTCGGCTTCGTGACGATCGACGACGGTCGCGCCGGCTTCACCAAGCGCGGCGAAGGACTCCTCGACAGGATCGCCGCCGAGATGCGTCGGGCGGCATCTGACAAGCCCGAGCCGTAGAATTCGGCAACCCTCGTGTGGGGCGCAGTTCCGCCGGCGTCACACATGATCGGACGCGGCGAAACGAAAGTCGCCGAGCGGCTCCCACGGGCCGCCCTTGTAACGCCACAGGCTCAAGCCGACACCTTCTACCGCGAACGGCACGAACTCCGCCTGCAAGCGGATGTAAAGCGTCCGTGCTGCCGCGGCCTCGACCTTGTTCTGGACCGTGACGTGCGGCCGGAACGGCTGCCGGTCCTGCGGCGTCAGCCACGGGCGCCAGTGCCGCTCGAGATCGGCGCGAAGCTTCTCGAAGTGTGGTGACGCCAGCACGATCGCGACGCCGCGACCGAGAAAGCGGACCGCCTCGGCCATCGCCGGCAATGGCCGCGTGCCGGCGCAGAGTTGGGCCAGGTGATCGGCAACCGCATCGCGGTGCGCGCCCGGGAGATGGTGAAACAGCGTTACATGCGCCGGAATGTGGTTGCGCTCCGGCGGAAAATGCGCGCGCCGCAGGCCGTTGAGCCGCGCGAACGACCTCTCGTCCATGCGCAGCGTGACGATGAGCGGCTCCGTCACGCGGCCCCTTTACTCCGTGACAAGGGCGAAGCGATCGACATCGACGAGACCGCGATCGGTGATCTTGAGATGCGGGATTACCGGCAAGGGAAGGAAAGCAACCTGCAGGAACGGCTCGGCGAGGGTCGCGCCGAGGGAGCGCGCCGCCGCGCGTAGGGATGTCAGACCACCGCGCACGGTGTCGAAGGACCGGTCGCTCATCAGTCCGGCGATCGGCAGGGCCATCTCGGCCCGGACCTCGCCACCCGCGACGACCACGAAGCCGCCCCGGATGGCGCCGAGCCGGTTCACGGCGACTGCCATGTCGGCGTCGTCCATGCCGACGACGCAGATGTTGTGGCTGTCGTGGCCGACCGACGAGGCGATGGCGCCGCGCGCCAGCCCGAAACCCTTGACGAAACCGCGCCCGATATTGCGGTTGACGCCGTGCCGGGCGACCACGGCGACCTTGGCGACGTCCTGGCCGCGATCGGCTTGGCGCTCCCCGCCCCTGACCGGCAGGTGGAGCTTGAGATGCTCGGTGATGATCTGGCCCGGGATCACGCCGATGACCGAGGCGGCCGGCCCGCCGGGCACGCCAAAATCGTCGGCGGAGACGAGCGGCGCCTTCATGCTGTCGAGGCCGATCGGCTCGACTGCAGGACGCGCGGCGAACAGCGCTTCGTCGACGGGGCGACCGCCGGCGATGACGGCGGAGACGGCGCAGGCCTCGAGATCGTCGAGGAGGACGATGTCGGCGCGCCGGCCGGGCGCGATCATGCCGCGGTCGCCGAGACCGAAGGCGGCGGCGGCGCTCAGGGACGCGGCACGATAGACCGCGAGCGGCGGCGAGCCGCGCCGGATGAGGGCGCGGATCATGCCGTCGAGATGGCCCTCCTCGGCGATGTCGAGGGGATTGCGATCGTCGGTGCAAAGAGCGAGGAACGGCGACGTCTCGAGGTTAAGGAGCGGCTGCAGGGCAGCGAGGTCTTTCGACACGGAGCCCTCGCGGATCAGAACGGTCATGCCCTTGCGGATCTTCTCGAGCGCCTCCTCGGCGCTCGTCGCCTCGTGGTCGGTGCGGATGCCGGCGGCAAGATAGCCGTTGAGCTCGTGTCCCCTGACGAGCGGCGCATGGCCGTCGATATGGCTATCTGAAAAGGCCTCGATCTTGGCGAGGCAGGCGGGGTCGGCGCCGAGCACGCCCGGATAGTTCATGAACTCCGCGAGGCCGATGCCGTGCGCGCGGCCGCGATAGCGGCGCAGTTCCTCGGCCTCGATCCGCGCACCGGATGTCTCCATCCCGGTCGCCGGAACGCAGCTCGATAGCTGCACACGCAGATCCATAGCGAGGGCGTCGGCCAAGGCGAAGAACCAGTCGAAAGCCGCCGTGCCGAGAACGTTCGCCATCTCATGCGGGTCGCAGATCGCCGTCGTCACGCCGTGCGGCAGGACGCAAGCGTCGAACTCGTGCGGCGTGACGAGCGAGGATTCGACATGCACATGGGCGTCGATGAAGCCCGGCACGACGATGCGCCCCCGCCCGTCGATCTCGCGGGCGCCGCGATAGGCGCCATAGGTACCCACGACGGTGTCGCCGCACACGGCGATGTCGGTTTGCGTCAAGGCTCCGGTGACGAGATCGAACAGGCGCCCGTCCTTGATGACGAGATCGGCCGCACCGGCGCCGCGCGCCTGCGCGATGCGAGCCTTGAGAGTGTCAGAGCTGACCGCCACGGGCGCCTCGCCATCGAGTCGCCCGTAGGTTGCCAGCCAGTAAGGCGAAGCTCAAGGCAAGCGAAGCGGAGACCCGAGGATCTCAGGACGGCGCGCCGGCGCCTCGGCCCGAGGATGACGAGTGGGCGGCGAGGCGCTCCTGTGGGTCACCTCACGCGGGGTCTCATGAGTTCGCGACTGTTTTCTCGGGCGAGCGCTGCGGCCGCGGGCGCAGGATGTGCGGCAGGAGCATGCCGACCTGCTCCCGGTAGGCACGGTAGCGGTCCCCGAACAGTTTCGTGAGATCGTGCTCCTCGAGGCGGATGCCGATCAGGACGTAGACGGTCGTCGCGACGGCGAAGAGGAGATGGCCGGCAGTCATGGCCGGTGTTGCCCAGAACGCCATCAGGAAGCCGAGATAGATCGGGTGCCGCACGTGCCGGTAGATCAACGGCGTCCGGAATTCGGCCTCCGGTGCCGTCCGGCCGAACCAGTGCAGGATCACCTGACGCAGCCCGAACAGCTCAAAGTGGCTGATCAGGAAGGTGCTGAGGAGCACGAGCCCCCAGCCTGCCGCGAACACGATCCACAGCACGGCAGCCGCCGGCTGCGCGAGCGTCCACACGGGCGTCGGGATCGGCCGCCATTGCCAGAACAGGAGCACGAGCGCGAGGCTCGCCAAGAGCACATATGTGCTGCGCTCGATCGGGTCTGGCACGATCCGCGTCCACAGGCGCTTGAAGGCGGGCCGCGCCATCACGCTGTGCTGCACGGCAAAGAGGCCGAGCAGCAGCGTATCGATGAGCAGCGCCTCGGCGAGCGGCACAACGGGGCCGGAATCGATGTCTTTCGGCACCAGGAAGCCGCCGACGAAGCCGATGGCATAGAGAAATGTGGCTAGAAACACGCCATAGGCGGTGCTCCCATAGAGAAAGAACAGGGCGCGGGACATTGCACGAATCCTTTATGGCAGGAGGCCTTACAAAAGCGCCTCCCGCGCCCCGCGTCCTGGAGACGGGTTCAGCGAAACCTGGAGATTCTCTGGAGATTGCCGCCCGGGCAGGTGCGAGGCGGTATGCCCGCGATGCGGGCCTATGGTATCTTCGTGGCCGATCTACCGCCACTTTCACCGTCGCTGGCGCATTCGGAGGCAGGGGTGAGTTTTGCCTTTGCAGGACACGAGCTCGATCTGCGCCGGCAGGAATTGCGCCGGGCCGGCGCGATCGTGCATGTGGAGCCGCAGG
>DASQLE010000247.1:0-3271 GCA_035630175.1 Beijerinckiaceae bacterium | reverse complement strand
GATGGCGGGCGAGTTCGGCCCGTGCTCGGCCTGGCCGAGGAGATCGGTGGCGCAGATTTCGCCGTCGACGGTGTCGTCGGCGATGACGAGGGTCTCGGTCGGCCCGGCGAACAGGTCGATGCCGACGCGGCCGTAAAGCTGTCGCTTGGCTTCGGCCACATAGGCATTGCCCGGCCCGACCAGCATGTCGACCGGCTCGATCGATTGCGTGCCGAGCGCCATGGCGCCGACGCCCTGCACACCGCCGAGGCAATAGATCACGTCGGCGCCTGCGAGGTGCTGCGCCGCGACGATGGCCGGAGCGGGCTTGCCCCCGAACGGCGGCGCGCAGGTGATGATGCGCTCGACCCCGGCGACCTTCGCGGTGATAACCGACATATGTGCCGAGGCAAGCAACGGATACTTGCCGCCGGGCACGTAGCAGCCGACCGAATTCACGGGGATGTTCTTGTGTCCGAGGACGATGCCGGGCAGCGTCTCCACCTCGATGTCCTGCAGCGCCGCGCGCTGATGCTCGGCGAAATTGCGCACTTGCTTCTGCGCGAACTTGATGTCGTCGATCGCCCGGTTGGAGAGCTGCGCCAGGCAATCCCGGATCTCCGCGTCGGTGAGGCGGTAATCCTCGCGGTCCCAGCCGTCGAACTTGACCGACATCTCGCGCACGGCGGCGTCGCCGCGCGCGGCGATGTCGGCGAGAATGCCTTCGACGATCGTGCGGACCCGGGCGTCTTCCTCGGCGATGGCCTCCGCATCGCGTCCCCGTTTCAGCCAGCGCGCCATGATCAGTCCTTTCCTTGATCTCTCGAGCGGGTCACAGCCGCGCGGCGATGAGCGCGCGCAGCGCGCGCAGGTCCTTGACGAACTGGCGGATTCCTTCGGCCAGCTTCTCGGTCGCCATGGCGTCCTCGTTGAGCTGGAAACGGAACGTCTTCTCGTCGAGATGCAAACGCGGCGGCGCCTCGCCGGCGGCGGCGGCATCGAGCCGGCGCGGCAGCGGCCCGCGCGCGGCGGCGAGCTCGTCGAGAAGCGCCGGCGAGATGGTGAGGCGGTCGCAGCCGGCGAGCGCCTCGATCTCGCCGGCGTTGCGGAACGAGGCGCCCATCACCACCGTCTCGATGCCGTGCGCCTTGTAATAGGCATAGATGCTCCGGACCGACTGCACGCCGGGATCGGTGTCCGGCGTGTACGGTCCGCCGCCCTCCTTGACGTGCCAATCGAGGATGCGGCCGACGAAGGGCGAGATGAGGAACACCCCGGCATCGGCGCAGGCCGCCGCCTGCACCAGGGAGAACAGCAGGGTCAGGTTGCAGTCGATGCCCTCGCGCCCCAGCACCTCGGCGGCGCGGATGCCCTCCCAGGTCGCGGCGACCTTGATGAGGATGCGCTCGCGCGGCACGCCGCATGCCTCGTAGGCCGCGATGATGGCGCGGGCGCGATTGAGCGTCGCCGCGCTGTCGAAGGAGAGGTCGGCGTCGACCTCGGTCGAAACGCGGCCCGGCACGATCCCGGCGAGCTCGCGGCCGAACGAAACGGCGAGGCGGTCGCACGTTGCTGCGACCACCGCGTCGCGCGTCCCGCTCTGCCGGCGCCCCCAGGTCAGCACCTCGTCGACGAGCCCGGCATAGGCCGGCGTCCCGGCGGCTTTCAGGAGCAGCGTCGGGTTTGTGGTGCAATCCTGCGGCTTGAGGCGTCGCACGGCCTCGATCTCGCCGGTGTCGGCGACGACCACGGTCATGGAGCGCAGCTGGTCGAGCTTGGATGCGTCCGCCGAAGCCGCACGGTCGTGCGTCTGAAGCGCGAGGTTCATGGGTTGTCACCTTGGAGGCCGCACGGCGTCACGGCCATCGGTATCGCCAAGAGCGGTCCGCTTGCAAGCACGGCCCGCACCTTTGCACGGGCGGGGCGAGCCCTTAAGGCTGCTCGGATCGCGAGGGCGGTCCGAGAGGGAGAGTCGATGGGCGCCAAGCTGGAGCGGATGCAGGAAGGGGTTGCGATCGTGCGCCTCGACCGGCCCGAGGCGCGCAACGCGCTCGATTTCGCTCTACGCGAAGAGCTGGCGCAGCATTTCCGTGACCTCGCCGACGACGACGCCATCCGTTGCGCCGTCATCACGGGCTCGGAGACGGTGTTCAGCGCCGGGGCGGACCTCAAGACGATGACAGCCATGGGTGCTGCCGACATGATGCGGCACGGCACCCACCTCACCTGGGCGCCGATCAAGGATTTCGCAAAGCCGCTGATCGCCGCCGTCAACGGCTGGGCGCTGGGCGGCGGCTGCGAGCTCGCCCTTCATGCCGACATCATCGTGGCCGGCGAGAGCGCGCGCTTCGGACAGCCCGAGATTCGGGTCGGCATCATGCCCGGCGGCGGCGGCACCCAACGCCTGATCCGCGCCGTCGGCAAATATAAAGCCATGAAGATGCTTCTGACCGGCGAGCCGGTGAGCGCCCGCGAGGCCGAAGCCATGGGCCTCGTCAGCGAGGTCGTGCCCGACGGGGACGTGCTCGAGCGGGCGATGACGCTGGCGCGCGCCATCGCCGACCTGCCGCCGATCGCCGCCCGCAAGATCAAGGCGGCGGCGCTGCAGGGGGCCGATCTGCCGTTGGACGCGGCGCTCACCCTCGAGCGCCAGGCCTTCCAGCTTCTGTTCGACACCGAGGACGGGCGCGAAGGCATGACGGCCTTCCTCGAGAAGCGAGCGCCCCGGTTCACGGGACGCTAGGCGACGCCGATGCGGAGCGCGGAACGCTCTCGACCATGACCCGTTGACGTTCCGCCGTTGCGTGAGCCCGGCGACCGTCACCCTCGAAGAGGTTGCCTGGTGTTCGCGCTCGATTCCTATCACATCCTGCTCGCCGCGCTCGGCATCAGCATCATCCTGTCCTTCTGGTTGCCGCGGTTCGTTTCCGGACGGGAGCCGGCCACCTCCGCGCTCCTGATCGTGAGCGGCTTCGCGGCCTTTGTCTGGATTCCGGGAATGCCGGCCGCGATCGAGCCGGTCGCCCTGCCGCAACCCTGGGAGATCGTCAGCGAGCTGTGCGTCGTCATCGGCCTTTTCGGCACCGGTCTGCGCATCGATCGCATCGCCGGGCGCAAGCAGTGGATGCCGACGGCGCGGCTGCTCGTGATTGCCATGCCGCTGTGCATCGGCCTCGTCGCGCTGGTCGGCTGGACGCTCGCCGGCATGACCCTGGCGGGGAGCCTCCTGCTCGGCGCCATTCTCGCTCCGACCGATCCGGTTCTCGCCGGCGACGTTCAGGTCGGCCCGCCG
>DASQLE010000246.1:0-3905 GCA_035630175.1 Beijerinckiaceae bacterium | reverse complement strand
CTCGTGCCCCGTGAGGCGCCATTCTCGTCCTGAGATCCTCGGGTCCGCTGCGCGGCCCGAGGATGACGAATGGAGGGCGCAGCCCGAGGGGACGCGCCGGTCGCGCGCCGCGGTCGCTTCGTCTATTTCGCCAGCGGATCGGGGCGGAGCTGGAAGTGCACGGCGATGGGCGTGCGGCCCTTGCCGCCTTCCATGAGCCAGGGCGTGCGGTCGCCGCTCGTCGTCCACAGGCCCCTCCCCTTCCAGCCGGCCTTCGGGTCGTCGATGCGGCCGTCAAAGCCTTTGGCGTAGAAGCCCATCGGATAAGGCACGCGCAGCACGACCATCTTGCCGTCCTTCATGGCGATAAGGCCGTCATTGAGGTTGCCGGTCGACATCGGCACGTCGGCTCCGAGTCCGAACGTGTCGTGCTGGTCGACCCAGGTGTAGTAGCTCGATTCGGCGCTGTTCTCGCCGAGGCCCTCGAAGCCAGGGCCGGGATATTGATGGAAGGCCCAGCCCTCCGGGCAATGATCGCCGGTCGCCTTCGGGCCGTTGAGCGGTCCCTGGCATTTCGAGCGGTCGAAGCTGCCGAGATGGCCGCTCGCCAGCGATACCCAGACGACGCCCTTCTTGTCGATGTCGGCGCCGCGCACGCCGAAGCCCGGCGCCGGCACGTTGTAGATCTCAGTGAGCGCCGTTTCCGGCGGATTGGCGCCCGGATCGAGCCGCACGACGGCGCCGGGATTGGCGCGGTAGGAGCCCCATACCGAGCCGTCCACCGGGCTTGGCATGACTGCGTAGAAGCCGGCGGTGATGCGCTTGTCCTTGGCCGGATCGACCGGCGCGTTCGGCTCGACATGGTCATCGCGACGGCCGTTGCCGTTGGTGTCGAGGACAAGGGCCGTCCAGCCCTGTGCCTTGGCGGCGTCGCCGGTCTCGTCGAAGACCTTGGTGTTGAGCCAGCCGACCACCGGGCCGCCGCCGCTCGTCCACAGGGTGTCGTTCGCGTCATAGCCGAATTGCGGATGATGCGTCTGGAAGCAGGTGTCGACGAAGACGTGCTTCATGGTCTTGGGATCGAGCATCGTGATCTGGCGGTTGCTGCGCTCGAGCGGGAACAGCTTCGCCGACGGGTGCTCCGAGCCCTTCTTACAGAAGTCGGGATTGGCGGCGCCGCGCCCGGTCGCCGCGAACCAGACGCGGCCGTCGCGCCCGAACATGCCGTTGTGGTTGTTGGCCTTCGTATTCCAGATCTTCTCCTCGCCCCAATACGGCGAAGGCATGAGCGGCTTGTCGCTCGCCGCGTGACCCGGCCCGAGCGCCTCCGGCGTGCCGGGGCGCACGGGCTGTGTGAAGTTCGTGACCCGGTGCGTCTTCGGGTCGAGGATCGGCATGATGTCGGTCGAATACTCGGTCGAGCCGAACAGCGGGCCGTAGGGATTCACGGTCGGGTGGCGGCGGTCGCTCGAGATGAGGTCGTGCAGATAGTGCTTCTCATCGAGCCAGTCCCAGGTGGTAACGACGATGTTGCGCTCGACGCCCTGCGGCCGCTCCGGTTTCGCCTTCGGCAATTCGCCCTTGGCGATGCGGTCCGTCCACTCGCCGTAATACTTGAACGGCACGCCGCCGAGCTCGCCGGCCAGGAGGTTGACCATCTGCTCGCCGGACTGACCGGACTGCACGCGCCGCATCCACGCCTCGGCGGAGGATTCGAACGGCCCGAGTCTCTTCGGGACCGTGCGGGTCGAGAGCTGGCCGAGCTGATGGCAGCCGATGCAGCCGTTGTTCTTCATGGCGTTGAGCCAACCCTGCTGGGTGACCTTGGCCGGGATGTCGCTCTTGCCGCCGAACTCGCTGACCGGCGGGATCGTCAGCATCGAATACCAGTAGATCGCCGGGTAGTAATGCGCCGCCGCGGCCGGGCTCGGCGCCGGCGCCGCTGTGAGGGCGAGTACGCGGCCCGGCTCGGCCTTCACCTTCTCGGAATCGACGAGGCCGTAGCCGCGCACCCAGACGCTGTAGGTGGCCTTCGGCAAGTCGGGCACGACGAAGCGGCCCTCGGCGTCCGTGACCACCATGCGTGCGAAGCGCGTCGGCAGGTCGGTGGTCTCGGCGATCACCCAGACGCCGGCCTCGGGGCCGTTCGGCCCCGTGACGACACCGCCGAGATCGTCGCCGTCGATGGCGGGCGGCGCGCCTTGCGCCCCGGCGCCGGCCGGCCAGGCGAGGATGGCGGCCGCCAATGAAGCCGAGAGAACACCCGAACACCGCGCCCGCATTACCGCCTCCCTGATCGTTAGCCGCATGGTGCGCGTTTCGCGCCGGCGCCGCAACGCCGCTCACGCCGAAATGAAAACGTGCGGGAAGCGGCCGTTTCAGTCGGCGACATCGTCCCGGCCCGCCACGCTCATCAGGGTCGCGGTGAGAAGGGCGACGAGCGTCTCCCGGCCGTCGCGCTCGGCGACGACCTCCGTCTGCGCAAGGGTGAGCGTTCGCCCGGCCTTGACGACGCGGCCGCGCGCGAGGATGCGCTCGCCGAGCGCCGGTGCCACAAGATTGATCTTGAACTCGGTGGTCAACACGCCGGCGCCCGGCGGCATCAAGCTGAGCGCCGCATAGCCGGCCGCGGTGTCGGCGATGGCCGCGACGGCGCCGGCATGGACGAACCCGTGCTGCTGCGAGATGTTCGGGCCCGGCGACAGGGCGATGTCGACGGCGCCCGGCGCGACGCGCACGAGCGAGGCGCCGAGCGTGCTCATCAGCCCTTGCCGTGCGAAGCTCGCGCGGACGCGCTCCTGGAAGGCCGGATCTCGGGGGACCACACCCGTCAGTACCGGCTGGCCGCCTGCCGCGCAACAGCGCTCCAGACGTCAGCAAGGCGGATGAGGGCACACGAAAAAGGCCCCGGATCGCTCCGGGGCCCTTTTGGTTCGGCGTGTGCGGCGGTTATTGCGCAGCGCCGCCCGGGGTCGCCTTGCTCGGCTGCGAGCCGCCGCCGGACGAGGCGCCACCCTTCATCTCGCCGCCCGAGCCGCCGCTCGACGAGGTCGAGCCGGTCGCTTCCGGCCCCGACCGCTGCTTGCCCGCCGAGGCCTTCGTGTCGGCGGATGCCTTGGCGTCGCTCGAGGCCTTGGCGTCGCTCGAAGCCTTCGTCTCGCTCGAGGCTTTCGTCTCGGTCGATTGCCTGGTCGACACGTTGCTGTCGGTGCGGGTCGTGGCCCCGCTCCTCACCGACACGCCAGCGCGGGTTTCCGTGCCGCGCGTCTCGACCCCGACCGTGCGGCCGCTGCGCACCGACACGCTCGGGCCGTCGTCATAGCTGCGCGTCACCGTGCGGCGACGGACGGAGACGCTCGGCTCCTCGACGTAAACGCGCCGGTTGCCGCGCATCACCACCTTGGTCGACTTCTTCTTGGCAACGACCTTCTTGTTCGACTTCTTGGCCGCGACCTTGCGCTTAACCACGGTGCGGCGCACGGCCGGCTCGTCGTCCTCGACCGTCACGGAGCGGCTGCGGACGCGCGGCTCGTCGATCTCGGTGCGGCTGCGCACGACATTGCGCTCGCGCGTTTCGACGCCGATGCCGATGCGGGTGCGGTCCTGGCTGCGGGAGGACGTGTCCGTGCGGCTCTCGGTCCGCGACTCGCTTCGAGCTTCCGTCTTGGCATCAGCCTTGGCGTCTGCTTTCGCGTCGGCCTTGGCATCCATCTTGGCGCCGGCGCCGTCCTTCTGGGCGCTCTCGGATCGGGCCCCGTCCGGCTTCTGCCCGGATTGACCGCCGGTCTGGGACATGGCGCCGCCGGACGATCCCGGTGATCCACCCGGCGTCGGAGTGGTTTGGGCATAAGCGGCGGTCGCCAGCAACGCGGCCGCCAGCCCGAGCGTGAGTTTTCTCATGGGGCTGTTACTCCTCGAGACACCGC
>DASQLE010000245.1:0-2387 GCA_035630175.1 Beijerinckiaceae bacterium | reverse complement strand
CGACCTCTCGATCGAGGTCAAGGAGAACGCGCTGACGATCAAGGGCGAGCGCAAGGCCGGTGAGGGCCAGAAGGCCGACGTCCTCTACCAGGGCATCGCGGCCCGTGCCTTCGAGCGGCGCTTCCAGCTTGCCGATGGCGTCCAGGTGACCGGGGCGGCTCTCGAGAATGGCCTCTTGCATGTGGAGCTCGTGCGCGAGATCCCGGAGGCCAAGAAGCCGCGCCAGATCCCGATCGCCGGCCGCGGCGGCCAGACCATCGAGGCCAAGAAGGCCGCCTAAGGCACGCCTGCCTGACCTTTCGAGCGCCCCGGTTTCCGGGGCGCTTTTTCGCTTGCCGGCGTCCGGGCCTCGGCGAGTCCCCGCGAGATCGCCCGGCAATCCGGAACCTTTGCCGCACGGCCGCGTTTTTCGCTGCCGCCCGTTCGCCTCGCCAGAAGAACGAGGATCAGCGTCGAGGGGTTCATGCCGCGATTTCATGTCGAGTTCACGCGTCCCGACGGCGTCGTCTTGTTAGACGAGGTTGGCGCGGACTTTACCGATGTGGCCGCTGCGAAAGCCCACATCCGCTCCGTGATCGGAACAGTACAGAGGACGGCGGCGCAGGATCTCGACTGGGCGGAATGGATTGCGACGGTCAAAGAACCCGGGGGCGAAGAGGTCGCCGCGATCCGCTTCACGGACGTGATCGGGCTCAGGGTCGCTTAGAGACGATCGGGTTGCCGGCGCCGCTCGCGCAGCAGCTGACGCTCGATCACTGCGCGATCTTGCTGGGCTCGCTCGTCGCTCCTTCCTCGGTACCGGATTTCTGCGGCACGACAGGCGCGACGCCGCCGATCACCCGAACCTTGCCGGGTGCGCCCGTCGCCGTGTTCGGGGTGTCGGCTTGCGCGGCGGTCTGCTGAGCCGGAAGCTGCTTGGCCGGTGCGGGCTGCTGCCGGGCCGCCGGCGCCTGTGCCGGTCTGGCCTTCTCCGGCCGCTCCTCCGCGGCGGCACGCGGCGCAGAGGCGGGCGCAGGCTCATCGTTCGGCGTGGGCAGCGCGGCTGTTGCATCCGGCTTCCCATCCGGGTTCTTGCCGGCCTCGGATCCGGCCGGCGGCGCCGGCGTCTCGACCACCGACGCAGGGGCTGAGGGCGATGCGCGGTCGGTTCCGCGCGGGCGCGCCGCCTGGACCGGCGCGGCCGCCTCGGGGGCGGATGGGTCGATGCGGGCCGCCCGGCGCGTCGGCTCGCTCCGCGCCTCGTTCGGCCGCCGCTCGCGCTCGACCGGAGGAGGCCTGAAGGATTGGGCGGGCTCACGGTCGAGATCGATCTCGGCCTCGCGCGACAGCGGCAGCTCCGGCGGCCGCTCGCGGCCGATCGGGCGGGGCGGGACGAGGGTTTCGCGGCTCCAGCGCCGATCTCCGAACCGCTCCACCGGCGCCCGCTCCTCGGCTTCCTCGTCGTCCGGCGTGTAATCCCAAGGACGCAGCCGGCGGCCCGGGCGCGGCGGCGCAAGCTCCACCGACGCGCCGCGCGGACGCAAGAGGCGGCCGCTATAGGCGTCGATGACGAGACGCACGCGGGCGCCGTCCTCGTCGATCGCCTGAACAATATAGACGTCGCCGGCGAGGCGCGGCATCGAGAGCCCGGTGAAGCCGTGTCGCGCGGCGATGCGGGCAGCCGCCCCCGGCGGCATCGGATCCTCCGCGATCAGCTGCGCCGCGACCGGTGCCGGAGCGAGAAGCGGCGCCGCAACGAACCCCGCCATCAGGATCCGCCGCGCGCACCATACGGCTAATTGCCGGTGACCGTTCCTGAAACGTGCCATGACTCCGTCCACGCAATTCCCTCGGATCACCGACAACGTGATCGATCTCAAAATGTTGGCGCGACCTTTTCCGCGGAATGAGGCCATCGTACGGCGCCTCAGCCGGTGCTGCGCGGCCGGAGCGCCTGCCGGGCCATGCCGAGCAAGCGATCGACATCGCCCGGCGCAGTCGCGAACGAGGTCACCAGCCGCACCAGCACCTCATTGCCGCCGACCGTCTCGCCGGAAGGCAGGCTGCGGCTCGACCAAGGATGATAGATGACGCCCGACTCACGCAGGCTCTGATCGAGCGACCGGGGGATGATCGGGAACACCTCGTTCGCCTGGCACGGCCAGGCGAGCCGCACGCCGGGAAGCGCGGTCAGGCCGGCGGCGAGACGCTGCGCCATAGCATTGGCATGACGGGCGTTGCCGAGCCAATGATCCTCGGCGAGATACCCCTCGAGCTGGGCCGCGAGAAAGCGGCCCTTGGACAGGAGATGGCCGGCGCGCTTGCGGCGATAGGCGAGGCTCTCGGCGAGATCGGGCCGGAACACGACCACGGCCTCGGCGGCGAGGCAGCCGTTCTTGGTCGCGCCG
>DASQLE010000244.1:0-6627 GCA_035630175.1 Beijerinckiaceae bacterium | reverse complement strand
GTATCGTTGATCGAGTAGCCGAGGATGGTCAGGATCGCGGCGATCGAGGTCATGTTGAACTCGATCTGCGACAGCGCGAAGAAGCCCATCGTGAGCACGAGGTCGTGCAGGGTCGCGACGACGGCGCCGAGCGCGAACTGCCATTCGAAGCGGAACCACAGGTAGACCAGCACGCCGAGGATCGCGAGGATCACTCCGAGGGTGCCAGATTGCACGAGCTCGCCCGAGACGCGCGGGCCGACCACCTCGATGCGGCGGAACTCGTATTGATCGGCAAAGGTCTCGCGGAGCCTGTTGACGACGCCCTGCTGCGCCTGCTCGCCGCCTTCCTGCAGGGCGATGCGGACCGAGACGTCCTGCGCCGTCCCGAACTGCTGCACCTCGGCATCGCCGAAGCCGAGCGCGCCGGACCGCGCGCGGATGTCGGCGATATCCGCCGCCCCGGCGCGCGACTGCATCTCGACCAGCGTGCCGCCTTTGAAGTCGATGCCGAAATTCATGCCCCAGGCGAAGAACAGGAGCACCGACAGCACCGAGAGCGCGGCGGAGAAAGGGAACGCCACGCGGCGCAGCCGCATGAAATGGAATTTCGTCTCGGTCGGGATGTATTGAACGAGCCACATCGGCCGTTTTCCTCAAGCGATCGCGATGCGTTGCGGCCGCGTCACGCGGAACCAGGTGGCCACCATCAGGCGCGTGAAGGTGTAGGCCGTGAAGATCGTTGTGAGGATGCCGAGCGACAGCGTCACGGCGAAGCCGCGCACCGGGCCGGTGCCCATGAAGAACAAGATCGAGGCCGCGATGAACGTCGTCAGGTTGGCGTCGATGATGGTGGCGAGCGCACGCGCGAACCCGGCATCGAGCGAAGACGCCGCCGAGCGGCCGAGGCGCTGCTCCTCGCGCACGCGCTCGTAGATGAGCACGTTGGAATCGACGGCCATGCCGATGGTGAGGACGAGACCGGCGATGCCGGGCAGGGTCAGCGTCGCGCCGAGCGCCGACATGAGGCCGAGGATGAGCACCACGTTGACGATCAGCGCGACCGTCGCCAGGACGCCGAAGAAGCCGTAGGCCGCCACCATGAAGACGGCCGTGGCCAGCGTGCCGGCGATCGAGGCGGTGACGCCGGCCCGGATCGAATCTTGGCCGAGGCCGGGCCCGACGGTCCGCTCCTCGACGATGGTCAGCTTCGCCGGCAAGGCGCCAGCCCGCAGCAGCACGGCGAGGTCGTTGGCCTGCTGGACGGTGAAGCGTCCCGAGATCTGGCCCGATCCCCCCGTGATCGGCTGCAGGACGCGCGGCGCCGAGATGACCTCGTTGTCGAGCACGATGGCGAGGGCGCGGCCGACATTCTCGGTTGTCGTCTGCCCGAAGCGTTGGGCGCCGCGCAGGTTGAAGCGGAAATTGACGATCGGCTCGTTGGTGCGCTGATCGAAGCCCGGCTGCGCGTCGGTCAGATCGCCGCCCTCGACGATGACGCGGCGCTCGACCGGAACGCGCTGCCCTTCATTGTCGCGCGACGGCAAGAGGTCGACATCGGTGGCGCCCGGCTGTGCGAGCATGCGGAATTCCAGCTTCGCGGTCCTGCCGAGGAGCTCCTTGAGGCGCTGCGGATCCTGAAGGCCCGGCACCTGCACGAGCACGCGGTCGGCGCCCTGACGCTGGATGTTCGGCTCGGTCGTGCCGACCGCATCGACGCGGCGGCGCAGCACCTCGATCACCTGCTCAATGGCCCGCCGCACGCGCTCCGTCACGCCCTGTTCGGTGAAGACGAGTTGGATGAGCCCGTCGGGCGCCTCGGTGATGGCCAACGTGCTGGCGCCGGTCTGGCCGAGGATCGGATTCGAGATCGGCTGCGACAGCTCGCGGAGCTTCGGCATGAGGCGCGCGCGGCCGGCCGCGTCGCTGACGCGAAGCTGCACCCCGCGCGGCTGCATCTGGATGCCGCCCTCGAGCCCGACGCCGGTCTCGCGCAGCGCGCGCCGCACGTCGTCGCGCAGCTGCACGGCCTGCGTGCGCAGGAGGTCGGGCACGTCGACCTCGAGCAGCACGTGCGAGCCGCCCTGCAGGTCGAGCCCGAGCACGATGGCGCGGGTCGGCACCAGCCAAGACGGCGCCCAGGTCGGCACCGCCTGCCGGATCGCTTCCCGCCGCTCGCCCGACAGGAGGTTCGGCACGGCGAGAAGGCACCCGAACAGGATCACCGCCACGATGGCGATCACCTTCCCTCTGGTGAAGCGAAGCATCGATCTAACCTTTCCGGCGGACCGGCGGCCCCCGCCTCACGACTTGACGGGTTCGCCCTTGGTCCGGACCTCCGCGATCATGCCGCGGACCAGCTTGACCTTGACGCCGTCGGCGATCTCGACCTCGAGCTCGGTCGCGTCGTCCGCGGCCCGGGTCACCTTGCCGATAATGCCTCCCGTGGTGACGACGGTGTCGCCGCGGCGGACGTTATTGACCATCTCGCGATGCTCCTTCACCCGCCGCTGCTGCGGCCGGATGATGAGGAACCACATGATGACGAAAATCAGGATGAACGGGACAAACTGAAGGATCATGTCGCCGCTGCCGGCGGGAGCCCCTTGCGCGAAAGCGGGCGTGATCAAGCTCGGCTCCATATCGAGAAAGCGCCGGAGGGACCGCCTCGGGCGCAACGGGGTTCAAGGCGGCGCGGACTATAGCGATGCACAGGGTGAAATCAATTCGCGCAAGCGCCCCGTGCCGATGGACCGCAGGCCCATCGACCTTGCCACGACAAGCGTCCCGCCGGGACCGGTGGCTCGGCGGGAGACGCGTTCAGCGGATCTCCGCCATGCGCAGGTTCGGCTCGCAGCGGAAATAGGCCTGCGTGCCGCGCTCGCTCGCCCAGACCAGACGGTTGCCGTTCACCGTCAGGCGCACCCGGGCCGTCCATTGCCGGTTGGCGTTCGTGCAATCGGCGACGACGTCCATGCCGGTCTCGGTCGGCTTCTTCTTCTTGAAGGCGCAGAAGGTATCGCCGGCGCTGGCCCCGTCGGCCGTGATGACCGCCGGGATCAGCCGTTTGCGGTTCTGCCGCGCCGTGCAGGCGCTCGCGTCGGGGGCCCACACGCCCGCGACAGCCAATCGTTTCGCGTCCTCGGCAGTCGGCGCCGCGCCATCTCCGGGCCGGAGCCGGTCGTCACCCTCCTCCGACTGCCCGGACGCGCCAAGACGATCACGCTCGAAATGCGTGGCGATCTGGTTCGAAGGGTCCGTGCCGTCGGCGGCGATCTCGCGCGCTCCGGCGGAACTCGGCGCCCGCGCCGAGACCGAGGCGTTCTCCGCACCGGCCGGCAACAGCGCCCCGAGGAGAAGACCCGAACAGGCGACGATCGCCCCCGCGGCGGCAGCGCCGCGCAGATAAAAATCGAGGCCGCGGCGAGGCCGCGCGGGCGTTGCCGCGCCAGGGCCGGCCGCGGCGGCGCCGCGCGAACGCGAGCCGGCGCGTCGGCTGCCGCGCAGCTTCCAGGCTTCCAGAAGCGAGCCTGACGTGTGCTCGGCGAGGTGATCGCTGGCCGCGAAGGCCTCCGCGTAGCAGACGGCCCCGGCGGCAGAAGCGCGGCCGATGACGGCGTGCGCCGTGGAGGCAGGGCCGGCCACGTAGACCACGTCGTCCGGGGCGAGCTCCGGCAGATGCGCGGCCGGGCACTCCGCGGTCGCGGCCGGCGCTGCGGCTTCGACGCGGACCACAGTGACGTTCGGATACTCGGCAAGCCAGCGCAAAGCGGGCTCCAGGTAGCGCCCGTTGCCGACGGGCGCGAAGACGAGCTCGATGGGCCGGTAGGGCTGCTCCTGAAGGGCCACGGCCGCGATCGACCAGATCGGTGCGAAGCCGGTATCGGCGGCGACGAGCACGAGCCGCGCGGCAAGGTTCGGCCTGAGATGGGCCGCCCCGAAGGGACCGGTCAGCTTGACGCCGTGGCCGGCCGCGATCTCGTCGCCGAGCGCCGTCGAGACCCGGCCGCCGGGAACGCGCCGGATGTGGAAATGGATGGCGCCGGCGCGGCTCGGATCATCGAGGGGGGCGGTCGGGCAGAACGCCCGCGCCGGAAAACCGTCGAACGAGACGTTCAGATATTGCCCCGGCAGGATCGTGATGGGCTGCGCCGGGACGACGAGCACCTCGGCGAGATCGGGCGAGAGATCGCGGATCTCGGCCACGTGCGCGGCCGTCGACAGACGCTCCGGCAGGGCGTCGGCCGCGACCGTCACGTCCGCAATGACGCGGCTCTCGCAGGCATGCACTTCGTCCGCCGCGCCTTTGCGGCCGCCGGCGAAAAGCTCGCCCTTGACGGTGCGCACGCGACATTTGCCGCATTGGCCGGATCGGCAATCGTGCGGGATATCGATACCGTTGCGGAGGGCTGCGTCGAGGAGGAGTTCCTCGTTAGACGCCCAGAACTCTTCGCCGTTGAGGCGCACCCGATGGCTTCTGTTCATCGCTGTCCCTTGTACCATGCGCGTTGAGCACGCGCTTCGTGTTGTCGTGAGGGATAAGGAGCAACCGCCCAATGGACGATCCTCCTGCAAGCAACGCACGGAGCCCTTCTGGGCACTCATCCATGGCCGTTTTCCAGACGGCTCTCGGACCACATAAGCCCTGACGAGGGCTCCTGACAATTCGGCGAAGGAGCGGAACAGCCGGCGCGCGGCTTCGACCTGCCCGCGGGTGCGGGCGCTCTTCGCATGATCTAGGGCGACGAACGCGTCCAACCATTCAGGCCTGACGCGGCCGTCGTCAGCATGGCGATGGCACGCCAAAACCGACGAGTAAAGCGCCGCCTTCGCATCCTCGACCGTGTCCACCGCGATCTGCCCGCATCCGGGCCGGTCAGGGTCACTCCAAAGCCACACCGGAGCCGCGAAAGCGGCCGAGCCGAGAGCGTCGAGCCGCGCGGAGCGGCCGGTCGTGGAGCTTGCGAATCGCACGAGCCCGAGCCTGACAGTAATTGCGGCCGCTCTGGGGCATAGTCACGGCCCGGATCGGCTTTGCGGAGGGGGTAGGAGGAGCGGAACGCGGCTTCCCTGCGACAGGACGGACGCGCGCAGGCGCCGCATCGGGAGGAAGGAGGAGGTAGCCTATTCGACGACGCAGCCGACTGACGCGGGCTGCACAATGAATCCGGACGATCATGGCTGCCGGCACAGTCAGGATCGAGCCAGTCTCCACGTTCCCCTATGCTAGGGAACGGAAAGGCAAATCTCTTTCAGAGATTGCGAGGACGGAATAGGACCGTTCTCGCCATGTGCAGACGAGCTGAGAGACGCCTTGCAGTCACTTCCCCTGCGTGATGGAGGCCGGTGATGGATGCCGCCCATCCCCATGACACCATGGCGCCGGCGACCACCCGCGTCATGAACCTGGCGCATTTCCTCACGCGCAACGCGCGGCGCTTCCCGGATCGGCCGGGGTTCATCTGGGGCGATCGCCCTTGGACGTGGCGCGAGATCGATGCCGCTGTCTCGGCTCTGGCGACAGCGCTGGCCCATCGCGGGATCGCAAAAGGCGACCGCATCTTGGTCCACTCCAAGAATTGCGCCGAGATGTTCTGGTCGATGTTCGCCGCGTTCCGGCTCGGCGCCGTCTGGGTTCCGACGAACTTCCGGCTGCTCCCGGACGAAGTCTCGTATCTGGCGATCACCTCAGGCGCCAAGGCCTTCCTGTGCCATGGCGACTTCGTGGCTCATGCGGAGGCGGCCGCCGCCGCCAGCGACGCCTTGGAGTTCATTTGGCGCATCGGCGACGGCGCCTTCGGCGAGGCTGCGCTCGAGTCGGTGATCTCCGCGCATGCAGGGACGCCGATGTCCGATGCCGGGGTCGATTACCACGACCCCTGCTGGTTTTTCTTTACGTCCGGCACGACCGGGCGCTCGAAAGCCGCGGTCCTGACCCATGGGCAAATGGCCTTCGTGGTCACAAACCACCTCTGCGACCTCATGCCGGGCACAACCGAGGAGGACGCCTCCCTCGTGGTTGCGCCCCTCTCGCATGGGGCGGGCGTCCACCAGTTGGTGCAGACCGCCCGCGCTGTTCCGACGGTTCTTCTCGCCTCGGACCGCTTCGATATCGACGAAGCCTACCGGCTGATCGAGCGCCATCGCATCACCAACCTCTTTACGGTCCCGACGATCCTGAAATTGATGGTCGAGCACCCCGCCGCGGACGCTTACGATCATTCGTCCCTGCGCTACGTGATCTATGCCGGCGCTCCGATGTATCGCGAGGACCAGAAAGCCGCGCTCCGCAAGCTGGGTCCTGTCCTAGTACAATACTTCGGCCTCGGCGAGGTCACCGGCAACATCACCGTTCTGCCGCCCGCCTTGCACGCATTGGAGGACGGCCCCCACGCCCGCATCGGCACCTGCGGTTTCGAGCGCACCGGGATGCAGGTGCAGATCCAGGACGACGAGGGCCGCGAGCTTCCGCCGCTTCAGACGGGCGAGATCTGCGTCATCGGGCCTGCCGTCTTCGCCGGCTATTTCGACAACCCGGAAGCGAATGCGAAAGCGTTCCGCGACGGCTGGTTTCGCACCGGCGACCTCGGCCATATGGACGAGCAAGGCTTCGTCTACATCACCGGCCGCGCCTCCGACATGTACATC
>DASQLE010000243.1:0-2949 GCA_035630175.1 Beijerinckiaceae bacterium | reverse complement strand
GCTTTGTTGTCGTTGCCGGCCTTGGTGTATTGCTCGGCGAGGCTTTGCGTCATGTCGGGCTTGTCGGCATAGGCCCAGGTCATGAACAGGACCGGCACGGCGCCGCGCGCCCGCACGGTGTCGCTGTGCTTCTTCGCGTATTCATGGAACAGGCCCGCCAGCTTCGGATGCACCGGGCACTGGCTGCAATCGTTCATGATGACGACGTCGAACGGCTTGTCGAACGAGTTGAACACCACCTCGTTGTCGCCGACGAACGAATACGAGGCCATGCCGCCGGGCTTCAGGTAGGCGTCCATGTCGTGCCAGTTGAGGCCCGAGCCCGAGATCGTCGCCGACGTCGCCCGGTATCCCGCCGCGCCCGCCTTGTCGGCGGCGCGCACGAAATTCAGGAAAACCGAGTGCATGGAGTTGTTGTAGTAATAAAAACTGTTGCCGACGAAGAGGAAGCTCTTCGGCGCAACGCCGACCTCCGTCACCGCCGGCTTCGTCTGTGCGGCGGCAGGGCCCAAGAAGGTGAGGGTCAGCGCGAGCAGCGCGAGCGATCGGACAGCACCCTTGGCCATGGCTTCCTCCTGATCCCGGCGAGCGCTGGGTGCGCCCGTGCGCCAGCATGCACGGCGGGGCGCGAGGCGGCAACGGCGCCGCAGTGCCGCGCGCTCGGCGCCGGGCCTCGAAACTGCGGGATGCCGACATCGGCACGGGGGCGATCTCGACGGCCGCGATCCCCCGCCACCAACAAGGTCCAAAATGCGTGTGCGACAACCTCAACGCTGGCCGCAGGCCCATGCCGGACGAAGCACGCGTAAGCTGATCATGGCGAGATGATAAGGACGCCCCTCATTAGCGGTCCACCGGAGAGTGTTTGCGATGCCAGTCGACCCGTCACTGCCCGTCGCAATCGAATCCTTGACATGTCATGAAAATTATCCTATATTCATCGCACCCCGCCCGCGAAGGGGCGCGCTCATGAGGCGTCGTGACGTGGGGCGGCATCGCAATTGGCGGCCGGCCGGTCCGAGAGGGCAGGGCGGCGCCGGCCGCGGTGGCCTTCGCGACCGGATACGTTGGTGAAGGTTGGTCGGCGCTGAGCTCCCCCGAACGCCAGGGCGATGCCTCAGGGTTCCCCGCCTCCGGTCTCCGGCGTGTCAGGGCACGCCGCCCGGTTTGGCGGAGGTCTCGCCCGTCCCGGTCTCGTTTACGAGCGCCGGGGCCGCGCGAAAGCGCTTAAGGTGATCCGGCCCGCGAGGGCCGTCGAGGCCGAAGCGCGGGGCCAGGAATCAAAAGCGCCGGGCGCGGGACGCGGCGGCCCCCACAGGGCGGCAGCCTGACCCTCCCTCCCTGTCTTCGCCGGCGTTCTGCCGAACGGCGGCGGGCCGAATTCGCGTCCCGCGCTCCCCTTCGGAGTCGAGACTAAGGGTTAGCGACGGGCCGGCGCGCCACGGCGTGCCGGGCGATCCGGCGCGCGCCGCAAGGCTCGGCGAGCTGATCTAGTGTAACACCAGCTCCTCAACCTATATCCGCCGCATGAGCGCATCCTGTTGCCATCACGATCATGGTCATGCCCCGGATCCGCAGCGCGGGAACGAGGCGTACCGCCGCGTCCTGTGGCTCGTGCTGGCCATCAACGCCGCCATGTTCGCGGTCGAGGTCATCGCCGGTGTCATGGCCGGATCCGCCTCGCTTCAGGCCGACGCCCTCGACTTTCTCGGCGACGCCGGCAACTACGCGATCAGCCTGTTCGTCGTCGGCATGGCGCTTCGCTATCGGGCGACGGCGGCGCTCTTCAAGGGCGCGACGATGGCCGTCTTCGGCCTATGGGTGATCGGCGTCGCCGCTTGGCATGCGTGGCAGGGAACCCTTCCGCAAGCCTTCACGATGGGAGCGATCGGCGTCACGGCTCTCTTGGCCAATGCCGCCTCCTTCGGCCTCTTGTGGTCTCATCGCGGCGGCGATGCCAACATGCGCTCGGCGTGGATCTGCACCCGCAACGACGTGCTCGGCAACTTTGCCGTTCTGCTGGCCGCCTTGGGGGTGTTCGGAACCGGCGCGGGGTGGCCCGACGTGATCGTTGCCGCCATCATGGCGGGACTGGCCCTGCAGGGCGCGGCGACGGTGCTCCGCCAGTCGCGGGCGGAACTGCGCTCGGTTGGCGCTCCCTTGCCCGCAGAGTAGACGGGAGAAGCAGGATCGCTCGTAGCAAAATGGCCGGGGACAAACCCCGGCCATTTCACGACGTTGCTCTTACCCGTCGATATGCGGGTAGCGGCGCCTCATCTCGCGCTCGAGCGCGCGTGCCTCGACCCAGGCTTCCTGGGTGACGCGAAAGAACCTCGCGACGCGATCGAAGGCGCGGCGGGCGAGCGAAGCGCCATGCGGCGCCGATTCGAGTTGGGCCGAGCGGGCCAAATAGGCGGTGACTAAGGCCATGGGTCTGGTCTCCTTGTTGTTGAGGCCATTCCTCGGCGTTCCCCTGATTCTTGTTGTTGCCGTTGTGCTCAAGGTGGGTGTTTTGCTGCGGCGCAACAACGTGCGCCCGCACATGCGGCGTATGCCCAAGGCTCATGGAACGTATGGAGATTTCTTCACAAATTCAGGTATTTGCCGCGAGAACAGTCAAAAGGCCCACAAACCGGGCGGCATTTCCTTGGGCAGAGCGGGCGCCTCTTGCCAGCGGGGCGTCGGGCGATAAGCTGGCGTCTCGGGGCTTTCGGCAGGCGCCCCGCCAAGACGCTCTTCCTCGCGTCCAAGCTCTGCCCCGGACGGCTGACGCCGCGGGAGGAGTTTTGATGGACGTCCTGCCTCCAACCACCAAGGCCGCTTCCGGGGCGCCGGCGCACGGCGTCTCGCTGGGAGAAGCGTTCCGTGTCTGGCTGCGGGTCGCAGCTTTGTCGTTTGGCGGCCCGGCCGGGCAGATCGCGGTCATGCACCGCATCCTCGTCGAGGAGA
>DASQLE010000242.1:0-3194 GCA_035630175.1 Beijerinckiaceae bacterium | reverse complement strand
TATCCGTCGGGTCATGGAGGAGGCGCCGCACCCGATTGTGCGCCTCAGCGTGCCCCTCGCCGTCGACGCCCGCGCCGCCGGCAACTGGGACGAGGCGCACTGATTTCTAGGGCGGATTTGCAGCCGGAGCGATGTTGCGCGAAACCTGCACGGATCGAGCCATGAGCGTGATTCAGCAACCATGAAGCGCAGGATCGCGGCCATCCTGGCGGCGGACGTCGCCGGCTACTCGCGTCTCGTCGCCGAGAACGAGGAGGAGACGCTGCGCCGCCTCGCCTCGCATCGCGAGGTGTTCGACGACTTCGTCCAGCGCTACGGCGGCCGCATCTTCAACACGGCCGGCGACTCCGTCATGTGCGCGTTCGACAGCGCCGTGGAGGCGGTGCGCGCCGCCATCGACATCCAGGAATCGCTGCGCACCCGCAACCGCGCCGACCCGCCAGGCCGCCGCCTGCAGTTCCGCATCGGCATCACCATCGGCGACGTGGTCGAGCGCGGCACCGATCTCCTCGGCGACGGAGTCAACATCGCCGCACGGCTGGAAGGCGTCGCCGATCCGGGCGGCATCTGCGTGTCGCGCTCGGTGCACGAGGCGGTGGCCAACAAGGTATCGGTGCCCTTCCGCGACATCGGCCAGCGCGCGCTCAAGAACATCCCGCAGCCGGTGCACGCCTACGCGGTCGCCTGGCCGGGCGAGCTGCACGACGTCTCGGGCGATGCGCCGCGGCGGGCGGTGCCGGACAAGCCGGCGCGCCGGGTCCGGCTGCCCTGGCTGACCTGGCTCGGCGGGGCCGCTCTCGTCGCGGCCGGAGTGACGCTCGTGATCCTCAGGCCGGAGCCGCCGCCCGAGCCGCCGCCGGTCTCGAAGCCCGCCGCACGGCCGCAGCCGCGCGCGAAAGCGCCGCCGGAGGCGGCCGCCCCCGCCAACCCTCAGGAGGCTTTCGCGCGGCTGGACCGCCAGGGCAGCATCGTCGCCGACCCCAAGACGGCGCCGGAATTCTATCACAACGCCCGCGTCTACGAGGCGCGCGGCGACGCGGCGGCGGCGCGGCGGGCCTATCACGCCCTCGCCTCGCTCGGGCTGGAACTCGTCGACCCGCATCTGCGATATGCGGCCCTGCTGCGCGCTCAGGATGGTCGTGCCGGCGCACGCGAGGTCTATTCCGCTCTGATGGGTGCCGCGTCCGCGCGCATCGTGTCGTTCATGCATGCGCTGCAGTTCGAGGGCGCCGAGCGCCGCGCCAAGATCGAAGCCCTCGCCGCCGCCCATCCCGACTACCCGCCGGCCCATTACTTCGAGGCGGAGGAGCATTCGGAAGACCGCATCGGCAGCCAAACCCTGACTGAGCGCCGCCTCGAATACGAAGCCCTCGAGCGCTTCCTCGAAGCGGAAGCCGCCGGCAGCCTGACGCCGCTCTTCCTCGACCATTCCGTGCTGGCGCAATGGCTCGACCGCGCCCGCCGGCGGAAGGCGGCGAGCGAGGCCTTCTTCCAAACCGCGCAAACCCGGCCGACGGCCAGCTTCATGCGCTCCAATACGGGCTGGACGGCGGCGCTGCACGTTCCGGAAGCCGCCACCGGCATCTCCTACCGCGTCGGCGAGAGCGGCGAGTTCAAGTCGACCGGCCAGTCGCCGGCGACCGATCCGAGGACCGGCCGCGCCGCACCGCTGCCGAGCTTCGAGCTGCCGGCCGATCAGGAGGCGACCCCGATCTACGTCGCTTATGACGATGCCAACGGGCGCAAAGCCGGCCCGTTCGCCATCCATTTCGATCCCAAGGTGGCCCTGCCGGCGGGTCAGCGCGACATCCTGGAGCGCCTGTCGAACGGTTGGGTCGCATTCCAGCCCGGCGACCTCCTCTACTACACCACGCTCGTCAGCTACCGCTGCGCCATCGACAGCGCCCTGATCGGCTACGACGGCGGCGCGCTCGACAAGGCGCTGCCGCTGCCCGCCTGCAACGAGAAGAATCCGCACGCCATCCCGCCGGGCACCGGCGTCTACGTCGCCATCCCGAAATCGGTGCAGGCCGTCACGATCCAGCTTGCCTATGTCGACGGCACGAAAAGCGAGCCGAAGACCTTCCGCCGCTAGGGCATGATGCCGATCGTGCTCAACTTCTCGAAATCGATCACGTTCATGCGTTTTGATTGAATCATATCAATCAAACGCATCGTGATCTCCGGTGCTCAGTGATGGCCGTGTCCGCCAGCGCTCTGCGCGCCGACGGCGCCGACCTGGTAGGTTACGGAGACGGAGCCCGCCTTCTCGAAGACGAGGGTGCCGGCGATCGTCTCGCCCTGCTTCAGGGGGCGCTTCAGATCGACCAGCATGACATGGGTTGCGCCAGGCTTCAGCTCGACGGTTCCGCCCGGCGGGATGACGAGCCCGCCCTCGACGGGGCGCATGCGGGCGACGCCGTCGACGGTGCTGGTCTCGTGCAGTTCGAAGCCGCCGGCGACGGCCGTCGTGCCGCCGATCAGCCGGTCCGGCGCGCCGCCGCGGTTGACGATGCGCATGTAGCCGCCGCCGACCTTGGCGCCACCGGGCGTCGCCCGCGACCACGGCGCCTCGATTACGAGCGATCCGGCTTGGTAGGTTTGCTGCGACAGCGCGGGCGCGGCCGCAAGGAGCAGGGCAGCGGACACCGCTGCAGCGACGAGCTTGGGAGGGCAAACGGTCATGGCTCGCGGACCTTAGTGGCCGGGCACGCGAGCCTCAATCTACCGATTGCCGCAGCATGTCAGGCCGCGCGCGCCATCGCCTCGTTGAGGCATTCGATGGCGAGCGAGCGCCCCGCCCGGGCGACGACGGTGCAGCCTTTCGGCACCTCGCGCCAGCCCTCGCGCTGGCCGTCGATCGGCTCGGACACGATCGTCAGGCCGCCGGCGGCCTTGCGCACGTAGAGGCTCGGCGGGCAGCCGTCGCAGGCCCAGCGGAAGGCATAGAGATCCTCGCCGTCGGTGAGCGCGGCGGTGAATCGCAACGGTTCCGTCACCTCGGCCTCGGCCATGAGGGCGCGCACGGTTCGCAAGGTGCGCGCCATGGCGCCGACCGGATCGGTCTCGAGGCCTTGGCCGAGGGCGGCCAGGAAGATCGCCTCCGAATCGGTCGTGCCGAGGCGCGCGTCGTAAAGATCGTCCGGGATCATCGCCTCGATGCGCCGCTTGATGCGGGCGTAGCCGCCGATCTG
>DASQLE010000241.1:0-6268 GCA_035630175.1 Beijerinckiaceae bacterium | reverse complement strand
GGAAAGGCCCGCGCCTCGTGCGGGCCGCGTATTCCTGTTCTATCGAGGGCGTGCGCGACGCTCACCCCGTCGAGGTCCGTCAGGCCCTCCATCTTGTCGCGGTCGAGGTGACCCGACCACACGCCGGAGCCCATTAGCATGTAGCCGAAGCGGGAGCCTTCTTCATCGGTCCAGTTGACGAGCTCGAGCGGTGCCTCGGTGACGATCTCCAGATCGTTCAAGGTGCGCACGACCTCGAGGCCCGCGAGCACGCCGAGGGCGCCGTCGAACTTGCCCCCGGACGGCTGGCTGTCGAGGTGGCTGCCGAACAGGACGGGCGCGCGCGAGGGGTCGCGTCCCTCGCGGCGGGCGAACATGTTGCCGATGGCATCGACGCGAACGCTCATTCGCTCCCGCTCGCACCATTGCCTGAAAAGGTCGCGGGCCTGGCGGTCCTGGTCGCTCAAGGCCAGCCGGCGCACGCCGCCCTTCGGCGTGGCCCCGATCGTGGCCATCTCTATGAGGCTGTCCCACAGGCGCCGCGCGTCAATCCTCTGGTTGGTCTTGAGTGTCATCCCGTCGTTTTCCTTATGCCGATGCCGCGCTGACGGCTGTCGCCGAGCGCCCGAACGGCGGGCCACTGGGCCGCAGCCGAACGCCTTCCGCCAGGTTCGTCCAGGGAAGCAGGCCGGGGTCCATGGGCATCGAGCCCGGCGCAAGGCAGACTAGGATGTCGGCGGCGATAGGCTCGAAATCGGCGCGGAAGTGGACCGAGCTCTTGACCACCAGGATCGCTTCGTCGCCCGGTTCGATGCCGACGAAGCGGAACATCGCCCGGTCGGCCATTTGGGCTTTTCGCGACGAGACCACGATCCGGAGGCCGCCAAGGCGTAAGCGGGCGCAAGGTCCAAGCTCCATCACGCCCTGGCCGTAGTAGGGGCCGCTTGTTTGAAGCCGCCCGTCCGAGAGCGCCTCGACAACGTAATCGCCCTCGAGCGGGGCGTCGCCGGCAACCCCCGAGCGGCCGCCGAGATTGAGGCGCAGCGTCGCGCCGACGCCGGCGCGGTGGGCGGCGGCCGCGGCCGGCGCGTCGACCATCAAGCCGATGGCGGCGCGCTCGACCCCGCCTCGCAGGAGGGCGCGGAGCACTCCGGTCGTGTCGGAATCGCTGCCCGCCCCGGGATTGTCCTGAGCGTCGGCGAGTACGACCGGCCGGCCGGGGGCGGCTTGGTCCTTGGCGATGCGGACCGCCTCGTCCGGTTCGTAGACGGGGCCGTCGAACAGGGGTTCGCGTGTAACGATCAGGTCTGCCAGGCAATCCGCTGCCACACCCGCCTGCTCCGCTTCTGCCGCATAGGCGAGAACGGAGGGGCGGCAGTCCGGGAAATCGGCAGCGGGGAAGCCAGGCGCGAAGCTGAGGCTGACGATGCCACCGGTCTCCAGGCGGGCCAGCTCGGCGTAGATCTCCCGGCACGGCTCGGTGGTCGTCCTTTGCCACAGGATGGGGATCAGAAACGGGAGCTGCCGGAACGCCTTCGCGGGACGCTGCCCGGACTCCATGATCCCGGCGAGGGCGGACGCCGCCCGCCGCCCCGTCTCGGCCATGTCGACATGCGGGTAGGTGCGGAACGCGACCAGGAGGTCTGCGGCCGAGACCATGCGGGGCGTGACGTTGGCGTGCGAATCGAGACTGGCGACGATCGGCACAGCTGGTCCGACCGCGCGGCGGACGCGCTCCAGGAGCTCGCCTTCGGCATCGTCCTCGTGCTCCGCCACCATAGCGCCGTGAAGGTCGAGATAGATGCCGGCGAGGGGAGCGGCGCGCGCGAGACCCTCGACGATCTCGCCGGCGATCGCCTCGAACGTGTCGCGCCGCACCAGGCCGGATGGGCTCGCCGCGCACCACAGCGTCGGGACCAGCCTCCAGCGGCTTGCTTTCGCGGCGGTGACGAAGCCGGCGATGCCGACGTTGACGCCGCGGGTGTTCGCGATCACCGCCTCGTTGCGGCACAGCCCCGGCCAGCCGCCGCCCTCCTCGAAGGCCTGGATGCCCGCCTTGCTGGGAGCGAAAGTGTTGGTCTCGTGCAGGAAGCCGCCAACGCCGATGCGGAGTGGCCGGCCGCGATCGCCGCCAAGGCTCCCTGCCGTCACGGCGCATTCCCGGCGGCAAGCGCATCGGCGGCTCGGGGCGTGCCAGCGCTCGCGGCGGCCGCGCCGAAATCGAAACCATGCCCCGGAGCGGCATCCAGAAGGGCGCGCGTGTAGGGGTGCTTCGGGGCGGCGAAGACCTCGGCGGTGGCGCCCTCCTCGACGACGACCCCGCGCTCCATGACCATGATGCGATCGCAGATCTTGGCCGCGACCCTGAGGTCGTGCGTGATGAACACCATGGCCAGGTCGAAACGCCGCTTGATGTCGTCGAGGAGGTCCAAGACCTGCGCCTGCACCGAGACGTCGAGGGCCGAGACGGCCTCGTCGGCGATCAGCACCTCCGGCTCCATGGCGAGAGCGCGGGCAATGGCGATGCGTTGGCGCTGGCCGCCGGAGAACTGATGCGGGTAGCGGTCGAGCACCTCCGGCGAAAGCCCGACGAGGGCGGTTAGGGAGCGCGCCCGCTCCAGCGCCTCCTCGCGCTTGAGGCCGAAATTCACCGGGCCTTCGACAATGGAAGAGCCGATGGTGCGGCGGGGATTGAGCGAGCGATAGGGGTCCTGGAATACGATCTGAACGCGGCGGCGGTGCGGGCGCAGCTGCCGTTCCGGCAAGCCCGCGATGTCGACGGAGCTGAGGCGGATGGCGCCGGCGGTCGGGGTCACGAGCCGGGCGATGCAGCGCGCTACCGTCGTCTTGCCGGAGCCGGACTCGCCGACGATGCCGAGCGTCTCGCCCCGGCGCACCTGCAAGTTGACGTTGTCGGCGGCGCGCACCACCCGGCCTCTCTTGAAGAGGCCTGCGCGGCCATAAGTCTTGGCGAGGCCGACCGCCTCGAGGGCCACCGGACCCGCGACAGGCTTACGGCGCGGCGGCGTCAGGCTCGGCACCGCGGCGATGAGCATCCGGGTGTAGTCGTGCCGCGGCCTGTGCAGCACGTCGGCGGCCGTCCCCTGTTCCACGATCCGGCCATGCTGCATCACGGCCACCCGGTCGGCGATATCGGCGACGACGCCGAAATCGTGGGTGATGAAGAGCACGCCCGTCCCGCGCCGCTGCTGCAAATCTTTGATTAGGGTCAGGATCTGCGCTTGGGTGGTGACGTCGAGAGCGGTGGTCGGCTCGTCCGCGATGAGGAGAGCCGGGTCGAGCACCATCGCGGTCGCAATCATGATGCGCTGCCGCTGGCCGCCCGAGAGCTGGTGCGGATAGACCCCGTAAAGGCGCTGCGGCTCCGGCAGGCGCATGGCCGCCATGATCTCGACCGCCTTGTCGCGCCGCTCGGCCGCACCCAGCCCGGTGTGAATGCGCAGCATCTCGTCGATCTGGTCGCCGACGGCGAGGACCGGATTGAGGGCGGTCATGGGCTCCTGGAAAATCATCGCCATGCGCGTGCCGCGGAGCTGACGCAGGCGCCCGGCGCTCACCGTGAGCACGTCTTCGCCGTCGAGCAGCACCTGTCCGGCGGTCGGCGCGAGATCGCCCTTCTGCAGGAGGCCCATCACCGTATAGGCCGTGACCGACTTGCCGGAACCCGATTCGCCGACAATGCAGACAAGCTCGCCGGGCGCGACGCTCAAGGAGACATTCTCGATCGCGTTAAGCCGGTCGGCGTTGGGCGGGAGACGCACCGTAAGGCCGCGGATATCGAGCACGGCCCGGTTCGTGCTGGCCTCTTGTCCCGGCAGCGAGACAGAGAGAGGCTGGTCGGGGCCCGCGGGCCCGGCGCTCGTCGGGCTCAGCGGATTCCTCCCATGCGCTTGGCGAGCTTGGGATCGAGCCGATCGCGGAGGGCGTCGCCGAGCACGTTGATGGCGAGAATGGTGAGCGCCAGGGCGATCCCGGGCAGCAGCACGATCCACGGGGCGATCGGGAAGAAGGTGCGCCCCTCCGCCATCATGTTTCCCCAGGAGGGAATCTCCGGCGGCGTTCCGGCGCCTAGGAACGACAGGATGGCCTCAGTGAGCATGGCGGAGGCGGCGATATAGGTCGCCTGCACGATCAAGGGCGGCACGCAATTGGGTAGGACGTGCCGCCAGAGGAGGCGCGGCAGCGGGGTGCCGACCGAGATGGCGGCCTCCACATAGGGCTCCTCGCGCACCGAGAGCACGACCGAGCGCACGAGACGGACCACGCGCGGCACCTCGGGGACAGTGATGGCGATGATCACGGTGAGCTGGCTCGCACCGGAGAGGGACACGAGCGCGATGGCGAGGAGAATGCCGGGAATGGCCATCAGCCCGTCCATGATGCGCATCACGACCCCGTCAAGCCAGCGGATGAAACCCGCGACAACGCCGATGAGGGTGCCGATCAGCACGCTCGCCACCGCCACCGCAAGGCCCACCGTCAACGACACGCGCGCGCCGTAAACGACGCGGCTCCAGACATCGCGCCCGAACTGGTCGGTGCCAAGCCAGAACAGCTCGGAGGGCGGCTTAAGGCGCTGGGTCGGGGCGAGCGCGCGCGGGTCGACGGTGCCCATGAACGGCGACAGGATCGCGCACAGCACGATCATGCCGAAGGCCGCGGCAGCGAGCGTCGCGAGGACATGCCGAGCTGCGACCGCGCGCCGCCAGGGCGAGGCGGTCGGGACGGGCTTCGCGACGATCGGTTCGGTGCGAGCGCTCAATAGCGAATCCGGGGATCGAGCAGCGTGTAGAGGATGTCGACTAGAAGATTGATCAGGATGTAGACGGCCGAGAACACCAGGATGAGGCCTTGAATGATGGGATAATCGCGGCGCAAGATGGCGTCGACGACCAAGCGCCCCAGGCCCGGCAGGTTGAATACCGTCTCGGTCACCACCGCGCCCCCGATGACAAGGGCGATGCCGATGCCGATGATGGTGACGATCGGCACGGCGGCATTCTTGAGCGCATGCCGGAACAGCACCTTGGTTTCTGTTTGGCCCTTGGCGCGGGCGGTGCGGATGTAGTCCTCGTTGAGTGTCTCCAGCACGCTGGCCCGCGTGATGCGCGTGATCAGGGCGATGTAGATGGACGACAGCGCCACCGTGGGCAGGGTCATGTGCCGCACAAAGCCCCAAACGTCATCGAACGGGCTTCGATACCCTTGCGTCGGCAGCCAGCGCAGGCTGATGCCGAACTGGTAGATAAGGATATATCCAAGGACGAACACGGGGAACGAGAAGGTCACGACGGCCACCACCATGATCAGCCGGTCGATCCAGGTGCCCGCCTTCCAGGCGGCCAAGACGCCGAGCGGCACGGCGATGAGCACCGAGAAGGTCACGGTGGTCAGCGCCAGCATGAGGGTCGGCTCGACGCGCTGACCGATCAAGGTGGTCACCGGCAATTGGGTAAAGATCGAAGTGCCGAGATCCCCCTTGGCGAGCCGGAGCACCCATCCCACGAATTGCTCATAGATTGGGCGATCAAGCCCGAGATTGATGCGAATGCGTTCGATCTGCTCGAGAGTCGCGTTGTCGCCGGCCAGCACCGCGGCCGGATCGCCCGGCGTCAGGCGCAGCAGCAGGAATACGACAACCGCCACCACTGCCATGACGGGAACGGTCGCCAGCACACGACGAAGGATGACAAGCAGCATGCCGTTACGTCTTACATCGCCCCCGCCTCGTGTAGCGCGGCCGGGGCCCTGTTCCCAGAAGTCCTTGCGGACTCCGCCTAGGCTTCCATGTTCCAGAAGAACTGCACCGGCGAGCGGATCATGCCCTTGACGTGCTCCCGATAACCGACCGGCGCAAAGAACTGCCCGCAGTTGATATAGGAGCCGACTTCGTAGGTTCGTTTCTGGAACTCCGCAGCCACCCTCTTGCTCTCTTCCGGGGTCGCCGCATTGGCGAAGTCCGTGCGCAGCTTCTCGATCTGCTCGTCTTTGTGCCAGCCTGGCCAGCCCTGCTCGCCGACCGCCCCGAAGCCGACGCCGGTGAGCGGGTTGATCACGTCGCCGCCGATCCACCAGGTGTGGAACAGATTCCAGCCGCCGTTCGCGACGGGCTCGCGCGAGGTGCGGCGCGAGCCGAGCGTCGCCCAATCCATGGCGATCAACTTCACGTTGAATCCGACCCGACGCAGGCTCTCGGCCGTGACCAGCGAGAACGGATTCATGATCGGATGATCCGTGGGCTGCAGGATCGCGAACTCCTCCCCCTTGT
>DASQLE010000240.1:0-2765 GCA_035630175.1 Beijerinckiaceae bacterium | reverse complement strand
CTTCGCGTCCGTCGCCGGCGACGTCAAATCGCTGTCGGAAGAGACCAGCAACGTCGCCCGCGACGTGCGCGCCCGCATCGCCCGGCTGCGCGACGCCGCGGGGTCCTCGGTCCGGGCGGTGGAGCGCATCGTCACGGCCGTGCAGGAGACGCAGCCGACGCTCGCCGCGGCGGCGACCGCCGTCGCGGACCGCAACGCCTCCTTGCTCCAGATGGCGCAGAAGGCGACGGACCTTTCGATCGCCGTCGGCGGCCTCGGCGCCAAGGCCGAGCAGGTGGCGGCGCGGACCGACGTGGCCGCCTCGCCGAGAGCGAGGGATCCAGCGGGCCCGAGCCACGACGATCCCGGCTATCCGCTCGGCGACCGCTTCGACCGACGCTTCCGCTACTAGACCGCTGCGTCGACGTCCGTCAGCCGCCGGTGACGCTCATATGGCGGCCGATAGCGGGGCGGTTGCGGCGGCGGTCGATGACGAAATCGTGGCCGCGCGGCTTGCGGGCGATCGCGTCCTCGATGGCCTGCTCGACTCGCTCGTTGCCCTCCGACAGGCGCAAGGGGGTGCGCAGATCGGCCGCGTCCTCCTGGCCGAGGCACATAAAGAGCGTGCCCGTGCAGGTGAGGCGGACCCGGTTGCAGCTCTCGCAGAAATTGTGCGTCATCGGCGTGATGAAGCCGAGCCGCCCGCCCGTCTCGCGGACGCGCACGTAGCGGGCCGGGCCGCCCGTGCGGTCGTCGAGCTCGTCGAGCGTGTAGCGCTCGGCGAGACGAGCGCGGACGAGCGAAAGTGGCAGGAACTGATCGATGCGCTGCGGTTCGATGTCGCCAAGAGGCATGACCTCGATCAGGGTGAGGTCCATGCAGCGGCCATGCGCCCATTCGAGGAGGGTTTCGATCTCGTCCTCGTTGACGCCCTTCAGGGCGACGGCGTTGATCTTGACGGCAAGCCCCGCCTTCTGCGCGGCGTCGAGCCCGGACTGCACCTTGGCGAGATCGCCCCAGCGGGTGATCTGCCGGAAGCGCCCGGCATCGAGCGTGTCGAGCGAGACGTTGACGCGTTTCACGCCGTAGCCGGCGAGCTCGTCGGCGTAGCGGGCGAGCTGCGAGCCGTTGGTGGTGAGCGTCAGCTCGTCGAGGGCGCCGCTGCCGAGATGCCGTGACAGGGAGCGGAACAGGCTCATGATGTCCCGCCGCACCAGGGGCTCGCCCCCGGTGATGCGGAGCTTGCGCACGCCCCTCTCGACGAACACCGTGCACAGCCGGTCGAGCTCCTCGAGGGTGAGAAGATCCCTCTTCGGCAGGAAGGCCATGTCCTCGGACATGCAGTAGACGCAGCGGAAATCGCAGCGGTCGGTCACGGACACGCGCAGATAGCTGATCGCCCGCCCGAACGGATCGACGAGCGGCGGGGCGGCGGCGGGGCCGGCCGTCATCACGACGGGCTCGCTGGCGGAACTGGACATGCTCATAGCCTACAACTATGCGCTTGGCGTTGCACGATCAATTCCGGGATCGGAGCCGCGCCGAGGAGTCACGCATGCCGGGGACGCGCTGGCCGACGGAGCTCCGCCTGTCCAAGGACCGGCGCGTGCTCCGCGTCGCCTTCGACGACGGCGCCGCTTTCGATCTGCCGGCCGAGTACCTGCGCGTGATGAGCCCCTCGGCCGAGGTGCAGGGGCATAGCCCCTCCGAGCGCAAGACGGTGCCGGGCAAGAGGGACGTCGAGATCCTCGCCGTCGACCCGGTCGGCAACTACGCCGTCAAGCTGCGCTTCGACGACATGCACGATACCGGCATCTTCGGCTGGGACTACCTGTTCGAGCTCGGCGCCGACCGGGACGAGCGCTGGCGCAACTATCTCGGCGAGCTCGACGCCAAGGGGCTGTCGCGCGAGCCGCTCCTCTCACGCCCCTCGTGACAGAGGCCGGCTGCTGCCGGCCTCAACCATCTCTCACGGCGATCAGCGCACCACGACCCGCGTGCCGACCCGCACGCGCGAATAAAGGTCGGCCACGTCCGCGTTGGTCATGCGGAAGCAGCCTGACGACACCGCTTGGCCGATCGTCTCCGGCTCGTTGGAGCCGTGGATGCGGTAGAGCGAGCTGCCGAGATACATGGCGCGCGCGCCGAGAGGGTTGTTGACGCCGCCGGACATGTAGCGAGGCAGGTCGGGGCGGCGGCGCAGCATCTGTGCCGGCGGGCGCCAGTCGGGCCACTCGCGCTTCATGGTGATCGTCCTGGTGCCGGCCCACTGGAAGCCGGCCCGGCCGACGCCGATGCCGTAGCTGATCGCCTGGCCGTTGCCGAGCACGTAGTAGAGGCGCCGCTGCGCCGTCGAGATCACGACCGTGCCCGCCGGCTGTCCGGCGAAGGGCACCATCTGGCGGTAGCTGGCGCTCGCCTGTGGGCGGTAGCTCGGACCGGCATAGGGGATGATCGGCTCCCGGGTCATGGGATCGATCTCATAGGCCGCGGCCGGCGCCGAAAAGGCGGCGGCGACGCAGGCGAGCCCGGCAAGGGTCATGGAAAGGGGACGCATGGGACCTCGGTCGTGAAAGACGGGAATGTGCGATCCCGAAGCTTCACCACGCTTTCGCGGCGGTCAAGCTTGATTCGGCCGTGGAGGCGGCCGGGAGCCGGAGAAGTCTTGAAGAAACCTTAACGTGTCGCCGGGAAGCCGCGCCTTGACGCCCCCGCAGGGCGCACCTATCACACCGCGCGAGGGCGCGTAGCTCAGCGGGAGAGCATTCGCTTCACACGCGAAGGGT
>DASQLE010000239.1:0-2788 GCA_035630175.1 Beijerinckiaceae bacterium | reverse complement strand
ACCCGTTCCGCGCCCTCAGCGAGAAGCGCGCGCGTGAGGCCGCCCGGACCCGGGCCGACCTCGACGACGGTGACACCGGCGAGCGGCCCGCTCGACCGCGCGATGCGCGCGGTCAGGTTGAGGTCGAACAGAAAATTCTGGCCGAGCGATTTCTTTGCCGCGAGCCCGTGGCGCTGCACGACCTCCCGCAACGGAGGCAGCGCATCAATGCGGCTCATCGTCCGGCGAGCCGGGCGGCAAGTTGCAGGGCGGCGATGAGGCTGGTCGGCCGGGCGATGCCCTGTCCGGCGATGTCGAAGGCGGTGCCGTGGTCGGGCGAGGTGCGCACGAAGGGCAGCCCCAGCGTGACGTTGACCGCCTCGTCGAAGGCGATCGTCTTGATCGGCACGAGCGCCTGGTCGTGATACATGGCGAGCGCCGCGTCGTAAGCGCCGCGCGCTTCCGCGTGGAACAGGGTATCGGCCGGCCAGGGGCCGGTCACGGCCAGTCCCTCCGCCCGGAGCTGGGCGATCGCCGGCGCGATCACGTCGCGCTCCTCGGTGCCGAGGGTGGCGCGCTCGCCCGCATGCGGATTGAGGCCGGCGACGGCGAGGCGCGGTCGCGACAGGCCGAAGCGGCTCTGGAGGTCGCGCGCCACGATGCGCGCCGTCCGCACGATCAGGTCGGCCGTCAAGGCAGACGGCACGTCCTTGAGCGGGATATGCACGGTCACCGGCACAACGGCGAGAGCCTCGCTCCATAGCATCATGACGGGATGCAACGGCTCATCGGCTTCAGTCGCCAAAGCGGCAAGATATTCGGTATGGCCGGGATGGCGAAAGCCGGCGGCATAGAGCACATGCTTGGCGATCGGGTTGGTGACGACCGCGCCGGCGCGCCCCTGGCGCGTATGCGCGACCGCGGTGGCGATCGATTCAACCGTCGCTCCGCCGGTGGCCGGGTCCGGCCGCCCCGGAGCGGCCGAGACGCTGGTCGCGAGCGGCACGACGGGAAGCGCCCCCGCGAAGACCTCCGATGCTTCCTCGGGTGACGCGGCTCGGACCGGGACCGGCCAGCCAAGGGACCGCGCGCTCGCCTCAAGAAAAGCAGGGTCGCCGATCACGTAGAAGGGCGGCACGCCCCGATCGCGGCGCTGGAGCCAGGCCTTGAGGGTGATCTCCGGACCGATGCCGGACGGCTCGCCTTGCGTGACGGCGAGGGGCAGGGCCGCCGCCCTCACCGGGTGACGACACCGTCTTGCGTCTGAGCGCCGTATTGCTGGCGGAAATTCGTCTGTCCGAGCGTGCGCAGGTCGAGCCTGACCAGCAGCGTCCTGTCGGATTCGGTGGTGCCGTTGGCGAGCTGCCGCGGGCTCATGGCGTAGGACACGCTGAGGGTGGTGCACTCGTCCGCGTAGGTCACGCCGAGCGAGGCTCCGGTGACGGCTTTGGAGGTGTCGCCCTGGACCCGGGCGAGCACGTCGCCGGCCAGCTCCTTGCGGATGTCGAGATACTTGTCGAGGTCGAGCAGCACCGAGCCGCTCAACGACCAATTCGCGGTCACCCCATAGGTGGCGCTGCCGACGAGGCCCTCGCGCCGCTTCTCGTAGCCGAGCTCCGGCTGCGCCTCGTAGCGGGCGTAGACGAGCGTCGTCGAGAGCGGGAACGGGAAGAAGCTGCCGTTGAAGCCCGCCTCGAAGCGCCGGACCGCGAAATCCTCCTCGTCGAAGCGCGCCCTCGTCGTGAACGTCATGTGGCGGCTCGGCGAGACCTGGACCCGGCCGACATAGTCGGACGATCCCGATTCAAGGCCCGACTCGCGGCCCGCGTTGACGAGGTCGTAGGCAGCGAACGAGTTGCGCCCGGCGAGATGGTAGGACTGGCCGAACATGGCCTCGCCGAACAGGCCGTTGTCGCCCGTGACGCTGTATTTCAGGGCGGCATTGCCGCGGACGCCGCCTTCGGCGCGATCGTACCCCGAGAACTTGTCCCAATCGAACAAGGCCGAGTCGTCGAACACGAAGCTCTGCGCATCCTCGTTGGGCAGGCGGCCGATACGTCCCTCGTTGGGCCGGGCGATGATCTGGGCGATCGGCGACAGCTGCTGCGTTCCCCAGGTCCCGAGGGGGGCGACGAAGGGGTAACGGTATTCGAGGCCGACGGCCGGCATGGCGCGCCCGGCGACCTCGTCGTCGCCGCCGATGAAGTTGGTGATCTGGACGTTCGGGAACCCGGTCGTGTCCGGATTCAGGAAGAAGCCGTCGGCCCGCACATAGGCGAAAGGCGTCCAGACCTGACCGAGCGGATCGGTGAAGTTGCGCCGCCAAGAAAGCTGCGTCGAGGCGCGGCTATAGGTGCCGCTCAGGCCGCGCACGAGGCAGACGCCGCGCTCGTAGACCGAGCAGGTCTCGAACAGGCCGGCCGAGGGCGTGTTGGGAAAGAGGTCGGCCCGCGTCGAATTGGATGCCGCTTGGAACTGAGCGCGCTCGCGCGACAGGCTGGTGACGTTGACGCCCAAAGCCAGCTCGCCGCCGAAGGGCTGCGGGCCGTCGATCCGCTTCTCGTAATCGATCACCGGATGTACGACCGGCTGCTGCTTCTGCCAATCGTAGGTGGACAGGGTCTGGAAATAGTAGCCGCGCGCCTCGAACCACGAGCGGTCGCCCTGGCCTTGCAGGAAGATCGTCGAGGTCGCTTCGCGGAAGCCGCTATAGGTCTCGCCGAGCTGGCGGATCTTATAGTTCTCCAGGAACCACTTGTCCGACACGAAGGTGAGGTCCCAGCCCCAGCGCCAGCGCTCGTTCAGGTGG
>DASQLE010000238.1:0-8670 GCA_035630175.1 Beijerinckiaceae bacterium | reverse complement strand
CGATCGGGCGCCGGCCGATGATCGCGTTCACCTACGCCATCTCCGGGCTGCTGCTCGCCGGCACCGGCTATCTCTTCCAGCAGGAGATCCTCGACGCGCGCGGCATGACGGTCGCCTGGATGGTCGTTTTCTTCTTCGCCTCGGCGGCGGCGAGCTCCGCTTATTTGACAGTGAGCGAGACGTTTCCGCTCGAGACGCGAGCGCTGGCCATCGCGGTGTTCTACGCGGTCGGCACAGGCATCGGCGGCGTCGCCGGGCCGGCCGTGTTCGGCGCGCTGGTCGAGACCGGCTCGCGCACCAGCGTGCTCGGCGGCTACCTGTTCGGGTCCGTCCTCATGATCGCTGCCGCAGCGGTCGCGGCCGTGTGGGGCGTCGCCGCCGAGCGCAAGCCCCTCGAGGCGGTGGCTCGCCCGCTCGCCTTCGCCGATTGAGCATGGCCGCGTGAGGTGTCAGCGCCCGCCGATCCTGAGCCGCTAGGCTCACTTGCAATCGCGGCAGATGGCGCCGCTGTTCATCAGATCCTGATCGATGCGGCGGGCGCGCTGATCCATCTGCCGGATCTCGGTCTCCTCGTCGGCGCGTTTGCCGCCGGCCGCGCCGGCATCGATCGGCGGCGTAGCGATCGCCCGCTCTTGCATGCGCTCGAGATCAGCGTCGCTCGGCACGCGCATCTCGCCTTGGGCAAGGACGATGCCGTGCTCGGTGTGAGCGTCCGCCGCAGAAGCATGGCACGGCATGACGGCGCTCATCGTCACGGCGCCGGGCCGACAGGGCGTTTGCAGCCCTTGCGCGGCGGCCGGCAGCGCACACAGCATGGCGAGCGGCAAGGCGGTTGAGCAAACGGTCAAGTGATGCATGATCGATCTCCTTATCCTCGATTGTCGCCGCCGCGGGACGCCAACGTCGCCCCCGCTGTCACGCAATCGGCCCTCAGTTTCGATTGCCGCATTGTCTTCACGTGAGCCGGGTCCCCCTCACTCGAAAAGGCTCAAAGCGTCACGCCGCTGCGAGCTGCTTCGATGCCGTCAGTTGACCGGGCCGCGGCTGGCGAGGGCCTCGAGCGGCGTCGGCGCGACGCCGGTGGCGCGGTTGACGGCGACCGTGACGACCCACAAGAGGACGCCGATGCCGAGGAGGATTCCGGCGATCGTGTATTGCACCGGGTCGCGGCCGGTCCAAGGCCCGGCCAGGAAGGCGCAGGCGACCGCCCCCACAATCGGCAGGAAGGTCGGCGTGCGGAAATGCTGGTGGCCGACCGGATCGCGGCGCAGCACGAGCACGGCGATGTTGACGACCGTGAACACGCACAGGAGCAGGAGCGCGGTGGTGCCGCCGAGCGCCGGCACCGTTCCGACGAAGGTAATCAGGGCGAAGGCGAGCAGGGTCGTGAAGGCGATCGCCACATAGGGCGTGCGCCGGGTCGGGTGAACGTGCCCGAGCGCGCGCGGCAAGACGCCCTCGCGGCTCATGCCGTAGACCAACCGGCTCGCCATGAGCATGTTGATGAGGGCGCTGTTGGCGACGGCGAACATGGTGATGAAGCCGAAGATCCAGACGGGGAAATTCGGCGCACCCGCCTGCACCACCTTGAGCAGCGGCGTCTCGCCTTGGGCAAGCTCCTGGGCCGGCACGAGCGTGATCGCCGAGATCGACACCAGCACGTAGATGATTCCGGTAATGAAGAGCCCGGCGAGCAGCACCTTCGGGAAGTGGCGCACCGGGTCCGTGCATTCCTCGGCCATGTTCACCGAATCTTCGAAGCCGACCATGGCAAAGAAGGCGAGCGTCGTCGCCGCGATGACCGGCCAGAAGGCCCCACGGTCACCGGGGTTGAACTCGGTGACGCGCGAGACGTCGCCCTGGCCGAGGGCGATGGCCCAGAGGCCGATGACGATGATGATGAGAAGCCCCGTCAGCTCGACGCAGGTGAGTACGACATTGGCTTTCACGCTCTCGCCGACGCCGCGCAGGTTGACCGCCGCGACCAGCGCCATGAAGGCGAGGCCGACGAGGGTGATGCCGATGCCGCCGGCAAGGTTCAGGTTGAAAGCGCCCGAGAGATTCGCTGCGAAGGCGCGCGAAGCGGTCGAGGCGGAGGTGATGCCAGAGCACATCACCGCGAAGGCCACGATGAAGGTCACGAAATGGATGCCGAAGGCCTTGTGCGTGTAGAGCGCGGCACCGGCCGCCTTCGGATATTTGGTGACGAGCTCGAGATAGCTGAAGGCGGTGATCAACGCGACCACGAAGGCGACGAGGAACGGCAGCCAGACGACGCCGCCCACTTGCCTCGCCACCTGCCCGGTCAGGGCGTAGATGCCGGTGCCGAGGATGTCGCCGACGATGAACAGCAGCAGCAGCCACGGGCCCATCACCCGATGCAGGCTGGGCTCGGCTGTGACGGGCGCCTCGCCGGCGCTGGCGAAGGTATCAGTCATGCGCGGCTCCCGAGTGTGATGGCCCTGCGCGAGAACCAAGAAGAGGCGCTTTACGCGGCGCTGTCAAACGAGTCGGGCGCGCACGGTGTGGACAGTGCCGGCGACGGCGTCATGCTCGAACCGCGCGATGCAGCTGGCGGTCCGACTTCGCCGTCGCGACATCGACCTTGCGGGCGGCTGCAGGTGGCCGCCGCACGGCCGGATCACTTCCCGGAACGCCGCGTCCGTATCCGGTCAGGGGAGGCTCGGCCGGGTCGGCAGCCGCGGAGCGAGCAGGACAGCAAGCGGACAGGTGGCGAGGGCGGCGCCGGCCGTCGCCACCGTGCCCCAGGCCGGCCCGGCGGCGTCGCCGATCAGCCCGTAGAGCACCGGCGAGAGCGCGCCCGAGCCGATCACACCGGTGTAGAACACGGCGAAGGAGCGCTCTACCCGGCCGGGCGGGGCGAGCTCCGGCACCGTGCCATAGAGGATCGACGAGGTGCCGTTGAGGAGGGCGCCGAGCAACGGCAGCAGCACTAGCGTGGCGACGAGTGGCAGCGCCAGGACCGCCAGGATGGCGAGAGCCGTGCCGATCTCCGTCGCCAGCACCGTGGGCAGGAGGCCGAAGCGGGCGCCGAGCCAGCCGCACGCGAACTTGCCGGCGGCTCCGCCGAGGAAGACGAGCGTCAGCGCCGCGCCGATCAGCGCGAGATCGGCGCCTTTGGCCTGCAACAGGAACGGCAGGAAGATCAGGAAGCCCATGCGCACGCCGGTGTCGATCATGCCGATGGCGAGGAGGAGACCGAAGCCGCCGCGGCCGGCGCCGCGAGCGGGCTTCTGGACGGCCGGCTCGGCGCCGCCGAAGCGGGGCACCATCGCCCACACGGCCGCGGCGGTAAGGAGACCGACGAGGGCGAGCAGCCACAGGGCCGGACGCCACGGCATGAAGGTGAGGAGCAGCGCGGCGAGCGCCGGCAGGGCCGCCTTGCCGAGGTCGCCGGCGAAGTTGTAGACGCCGAGCGGGCCGCGCGCGGCGCCGCCATAGGCATGGGCGACGGCCGCCGAGGCGAGCGGATGCTGCGGGCCGGAGCCGGCGCCCGACAGAGCCAGCGCCGCGCACAAGCCGAGAAGCCCGCCGGACAGGCCCGCCAGCGCGTAGCCGATCGCGGCCAGCACCGTGCCGGCGACCAGCACGGCTCGCCCGCCGAGGCGCTCGGCCAGGCGTACGCTCGGCATCTGCAGCGCGGCCATGGCACCGGCGTAAAGGCCGCGCAGACCGGCGAGCGCCCCGTAGCCGAGCCCGAACTCGGCCTGCCAGACCGGCAGCATGACGAGCGTTAGGTCGGTGTAGCCGTCGTGCAGCGCATGCGCGAGCGAGGCGCCGTTGAGGGCGCGGCGCGCCTGCCCGGCCGGCGCCACCGACGCCGGCTGCGAGGCGCCTGCGATCATGGCCATAGTCTGCTTGTCTCCCGGCCGGACGCGGCCGTGCGAGGCGTCGAGCGATTCGAGCGGCTTTAGCAGGGCCACCGACGCGAGGCCACTCGGCCGTCGTGCCGCGTGCGCAGGTGTCCGCAGGTCGCATCCACATCGCGTAGGGCGTCATGATCCGAGCGAGACTTGACCGACCGCGCATACCCGGCTGGAACTTGTGTTTGCGGACAACCCGCCTCAGGACGCGCTGCGATGCAGGAAGCCGATTACGCCTTCGACCTCAGCCGCATCCTGCTCGGCAACCGCCCGTGGATCTTCCTCGTCGAGATCTTCCTGCGCACGGCGATCATGTATGGTTACGTGCTGCTCCTCGTGCGCTTCCTCGGCAAGCGCGGCATGGGCCAGCTGGCGCCCTTCGACTTCGTTATCGTCATCGCGCTCGGCTCGGCGACGGGCGATCCGATGTTCTACCCCGACGTGCCGATCCTGCACGCGATCGTCGCCATCACGGCTATCGTGCTGTTCACGCGCGGCATCGTCCTGCTGACGCAGCGGTCGCAGCGGGTGAAAGATTACGTGTCCGCCACGACGGCGCGGCTCGTGCGCGACGGCGCCATGGACCTTGCGGCGATGGAGCAGGAGGGCATCGCCCGGTCCGAGCTGTTCCAGGCGCTGCGGACCGGCGGCCTCGAGCATCTCGGCCAGGCCGAGCGCGCCTATCTCGAGCCGACCGGACGGATCAGCATTTTTAGGCAGCCGAGCGAAGCGCTGCGCGCCGGCATTCCCTTGCTGCCGGGAGAGGAAGAAGACTTGCTGCGCTTCCATAAGTCGGGAGAGACGGTGCTTGTCGGCGGCCCCTATGGCTGCTGGCGCTGCGGCCACACCGAGACGTTCTCGGCAGGAGCCTCGTTCCCCGATTGCGCGTCATGCGGCGGTGGTCCTTGGACGCGGGCGGTCATGCGCGTCCACGACGTGCTTGCGACATCCGCCGCGGGTGAGGTGCGCTGACCGCGGGGGCATGCTTTCCACCGCAACACCGCCGCCTCGAGAGGGACACCCCGCGCCGCCGCCTCAGCGGGAGGCAGGACATCGCAGCTCGGCCACAGCCCCGTGGCGAGGGCGTCCGCGTACCCTTCGGGAAGGCCGACGGCGCGCATCTTCGCCGCTGCGGCGCGATGGTCGTAATCGAGGGAGACATGTTCGATTTCGACGTAACCCGGCCCCGGCGCGATGACGCTGAACCACACGCGCGGCGTGCCGTCATTGGCAGGCACGCCGATGGCGCCGGGATTGTGCCAGAGACGGCCACCAACGACTTCCGTGAACGGCAGGCCGCAATGCCCGGCGACGATGCCGTCGGTGCCGCACCGCTCCAGATCGGCCGCTATTATAGCGGCGGGCGTCGACGCGAACACGAAACGGTTGATGGCGTCGAGGCTGCCGTGCACGACCGCCAGCGTCACGCCGGCCGGCGCCAGCTCCACGTCGAGGCGTCGCGGCAAGGCCGCCATCCAGGTCCGCTCGGTCGGACCGAGCTCGCTCTGCGCATGCGCGAACCACGCGGCCGAGAGCCGGTCGCAGGTGGAGCCAGGCGCGAAGCCGCAGCCGCAATCTGTCGCCGCCTGCGCCAGCGCCTCCTCGCAATTGCCCATGACGACGTGAATGCCGGCTTGCCGTACGAGATCGATCGTCGCCTTCGCGTCGGCGCCGTAGGCGACGACATCGCCGGTGCAGACGATGCGCTCGGGCGGGATCCGCCGGCTTGCCGCCGCGGCGAGGAGCGCGCGCGTCGCCTCGAGGTTGGAATATGGGCCGCCGCAGAACAGCAGCGGCCCGTCGCTGACGAGGCGGCGGTACATCGGCGCGGACATGGCATCCTCGCGCCGATCCCACAAGGATGTGAGCGGTATAACGCCCTCGCTACCTTGACCGCCGCTCGCTTTGCGGTGCTCCTGCGGGTCCCGAGCGGCACGAGTGACAAGGACGCAGCGATGAGGAACCACGAAGGTCTTCAACGGCGTGGTTCGGCGCGGTTGTCCCGGCGCGTCATTGCCGCCCTGCTCCTGGCCGTTGCGGCCGGCGTCTCGATCCCGCTCGGCGACGCCGTGGCCGCCGAGAAGCTGCGCTTCGCGGTCGGACCGTTCCAGCCGACGCCGGGCGATACGAAAAAGGCCTACGACCCCTTCTTCAAGCATCTCGCCGGCATCCTCGGCCGGGACTACGAGCTTGTTGTCACGACCGATTGGGCCGGAATCGCCACGGCGCTCGCCAACGGCCAGGCGGATGTCGCCTGGATGGGGCCGTGGGGCTATGTCCTCGCCAACCATGAGGGCGGCGCCGAGGCCATCGCCACGGTCAAATACGACGGCAGGCCGTTCTATCACGCCATCATCATCGGCCGGCCGGACCTCGCCATCGCCAAATGGCCCGACGACGCGAGGGGCTTGAGCATCTCCTTCGCGGATGTGGGCTCAACCTCGGGCTGGCTCATCCCGACCTATTGGTTCAGGACGCAGGGCATCGACCCGAAGACCTTCTTCAAATACCGCGACGGCGCCTCGCATCCGGCCAACGAGATCGCCGTCGCCAACGGCCAGGTCGATCTCGCCACCGATTTCGACCGCAACTACAACAGCATGGTCGAGCGCGGGCTGATCAAGCCGGAGCAGGTCAAGATCGTCTGGACCTCCGATCCGCTCCCCAACGATCCGCTGGTAGTGCGAAAAGGGCTCGATCCCGCGCTGACCAAGACGATCCAGGATGCGGTCGTCGCCATCACCGAAGACGGGGCGAAGACGATCATGCCGCCGCGTTACACGGGCTGGGTGGCGGCCGGCCACGGCGCCTACAGGATGATCGAGGAAGCCGGGGTCGCCGTGGGCAAGCTCAAGGCAAGGCAGCCGACCAACTGACGCGCGGCGGACCTGCCCTTACGGAAAACGAAGCCGCCCTCCCGCGCGCGATGGGCGGTCTCCGCTTCGCCCTCGCGCTTGCCGGCATTGCGGCCTTCTATGCCGCCTGCCTGCATGTCGCCGAGATCGATCTCGGACGGCTCTGGGCCGGGCTGCCGCGGCTCGCAAGCTGGTCGGCGCGCGCCTGGCCGCCCGACTTTTCTGAATTCGACACGCTCATGAGGCGCGCCGCCGAGACGCTCGCCATGGCGACGCTCGGCACGACGCTCGGCGCGTTCATCGCCGTGCCGATCTGCTTCCTCGCGGCCCGCAACACGACGCCGCACCCGCTGCTCTATGTTCCGGCGCGCTTTTGCCTGAACGTGCTGCGCGGCATCGACAGCTTCGTCTTCGCGCTATTGTTTGTGGCGGCCGTCGGGCTCGGCCCGTTCGCCGGGGTGCTCGGCGTCGGCCTGCATTCGGCCGGTTCGATCGCCAAGCTCTGGTCCGAGGCGATCGAAACGGCCGAGGCGGGGCCGATCGAGGCCGCGATCCTGACGGGCGCAGGCCGGCTCAAGGTGATCGTCTACGCCCTCATGCCGGACGTGCTGCCGTCGCTGGCATCCATTCTTCTGTATGTGTGGGAATTCAACGTGCGGGCGTCGACGGTGCTCGGCATCGTCGGAGCCGGTGGCATCGGGCAGGACCTCAAGAACAATATCGACCTTCTCGATTTTCCACGCGTGCTGGCGATCCTGTTGATCATCCTCGTCATGGTGACGGTCATCGACCAGACCAGCGCCTGGCTGCGGCGGAGGTTGTCGTGACTGCCGCCGGCATACGCGTGGTCGGCCTGCGCAAGGCCTATGGCGACAGGCTCGTGCTCGATCGCGTGTCGCTCGAGATCGCGCCCGGCGAGATCGTGGCGCTGCTCGGCCCGAGCGGCATCGGCAAGACAACCCTGTTCCGCTGCCTGACGCGGCTGCTCATGCCGGAGGCCGGCGAGATGTGGGTCGCCGGGCACCCGATGCATCGGCTCGAGCGGTGGCAGCTCGCTCGCGCGCGCCACGATATCGGGCACGTGTTCCAGGCTTTCAACCTGGTGCGGCGCCTGTCGGCGCTCGACAACGCCGTCGCCGGCCGGCTGGCATCGGCGCCGCTGTGGCGTGTGATGGTTCGGCGCTTTCCGGCGGCCGACCGGGCGGCGGCGGTGACGGCTCTGGAGCGGGTCGGGCTATCCGCCCACGTCGGGCAACGGGCCGACCGCCTGTCGGGCGGTCAGCAGCAGCGCGTCGCCATCACCCGGGCGCTGGTGCAGGGCAGCCGCGTCCTTCTCGCCGACGAGCCGGTGGCAAGCCTCGATCCCGACACGGCTAAGTCCGTGCTCGGCTTGTTGCGTGAAATCTCGCGCGAGCAGGGCATCACCGTGCTGTGCAGCCTGCATCAGCCCGATCTCGTGGCCGGCTTCGCCGACCGGGTGATCGCCTTCAAGGACCTCGCGCCGTTCGATCCTCAAACCTCCTCGTCTGTGGACCAGGAGGATCAGGTCGCCCGAGCGGTCAGGGCGCCGCCGATGGCGCGCTCGTAGACGCGCTTGTAGCGGCGCGCGGAGCGCTGCCAGGCGAAGGTGCGCGCCATCGCGGCCTGGCGCATGGCGGTGAGCTGGCGGCGCGAGCCGTAGGCGTCGACGGCCCGGTAGATGGCGCTGAGAAAAGCGCCGAGCGAGGCGTCCTTGAACAGGAAGCCGGTGACGCCGTCCTCGATGGTGTCGGCGAGCCCGCCGGTCTTGTGGGCGATCGGCAGCGAGCCGAAACGCTGCGCATACATCTGGCTGAGCCCGCACGGCTCGAAGCGCGACGGCATGAGCAGGAAGTCGCTGCCCGCATACATGCGCCGGGCGGTGCCCTCCTCGAAGCCGATCTTGACGCCGA
>DASQLE010000237.1:0-2285 GCA_035630175.1 Beijerinckiaceae bacterium | reverse complement strand
GGCGAGGCGGAACACCCAATCCTTGCCGCGCGAGGCGGCGACCGCGACGGGGCGGCCGTTGACCGTCAGCGCCGTGATGCTGCCGGTCTCGATGGCCTCGTTCCAGGTCGATTGCAGGACCGCCTCGAGGGTCTGGTCCTCCGGCACTGCCAGCGCGTCGAAGAGGAAGCGCAGGCTGCCGTCCGGGCTCGCGCCGATCACAGCCCGCGAGGTATTCTCGAGGGCGACGCCGTCCGGCGCCTCGAAGGCGATGCCGAGCCGCGGATGGATGAAGCGGCGCCCGCGCACGACCCCGTCGGCGGGATCGTCGCCATAGGCCATGCCGTCGAGGGACGTGAGATAGCGCGCCCGGTCGGCCTCGCCGAGGCCGGGCGCGGCGACGCGGCGGGCAGCCTGCGTCGCGAGCGACACCCGTTCGGGGGTGCTCGGATGGGTCGACAGCATGTCGGGCGAGGCGTTGCCGCCCGCGCGCCCGCCCGAGGCGCGGCCGAGAGCGGCGAGGAAGCGGCTCGCCCCATAGGGATCGTAGCCCGCCTTGGCGAGGCTGCGCACGCCGATCTGGTCGGCCTCCAATTCCTGGTTGCGCGAGAAGCTCGCCAGGGTGAACCGGGACCGGTCCTTGACCATGGCGCCCGCCACCGGGTCGTCGAGCACGTCGGCGACGACGCGGCTGACGAGGGCCGAGCGCGCCTCCAGCTCGCTGCGCGCCGAGGCGTGGCGGACGGTGACGTGGGCGATCTCATGGGCGAGCACGGCCGCCGCCTCGGCGCTGTCGTTGGCGAGAGCGAGGAGGCCCCGGGTCACGTAGAGACGGCCCGAGGGAAGCGCAAAGGCGTTCACGACCGGCGAATCGAGCACGGTGATGCGGTAGGTCTCGTCGGGCCGCTCGCTGACCACCGCCAGCCGGCCGGCGACCTCGGACAGGACGCGCGCGGCCTCGGGCGCCCGGTATTCGCCGCCGAAGGCGGCGATCAGGCGCGCATGCTCGCGGTCGGCGGAGCGCTCGAGCCCGGTGATGCGCGGCGCCTCCGGCGGCAGGGCGCCGAGGGGGCCGAGGCTGCTCGTCTGGTCGCCGGCGCAGCCGGCCAGGGACACGGCCATGCAAACGGCCAGGCCCACGGCAAAAGGGACGGCCGTGCCGCCGCGCCGGATCGCCGGGATGGGTGAGGTCGCGATCACGGTCGCCTGACTTCCTGCCCGAGCACTTCTAGCATGTCCGGCGCGGTGATCTCCACGGCGACACCTTGCCACTCTTCGAGGAGCCCGCGGGCGCGCACGCGCCGTCCGCGCAAGGCGGCCGCCGACACTCCGCGCTCCCCCATCGTCGCCCAGGCGCGTTTCGGGATCGTCACCGTGAGATCGTTGGCCCAGTCGGCCCCGAAATTTAGATAGGTGCGCTCGCGCCGCTCGCCGACGCTGCGCACCACCCCCTCGACGAGGGCGAAGCGCCCGACGAGCCCCTGCAGCCGCGCCGTCTCCGCGGCCGCGACGGGCCCGTGCCCCGCGCTCGCCCAGACGCCCTTGCGCGCGGCCCGCGCGCGATCCTCCCGGCCGAGGAGATCGGGCCGGCACAAGGCCCGCCGCTCGCCGGCATCGACGAGCGCGAGCCCGTCGTCGACGAGACGGCCGGCCAGGGAGGCCGAACCCGTCTCGTCGAGGAGGGAGACCTCGGCGGCGATGCCGTTCCAGCGGTCCGGCGCGCCGGCCGCCGCAACAGTGATCCGCCGCCCGGCCAGCGCCTGCAGCGCCGCGCGCGACTGCGCCAGCGCCTCGTCCTCCTCGGGCAGGCGGATATCGAGAAGCGTGAGCATACGGTCGGATGCGACGACCAGTTCGCCACGCACTGTCACGGAGACGATGGCATCCTCGCCGGCCGGCCGCCCGCAAGCCGGATCCGCGGACGCTCGGGCGCCGTTGCCCGGCGCCGTCGCGGCGAGCAGAAGGATGAGGCCGATGGGGGCAGCGAGGCGACGCATGCCCGAGAGAATGACCGCACCGTTTACGCTCTGCAAGGATATGCTAGGGAGACGCCTCAGGTCCCGTAGCTCAGCTGGACAGAGCAGCGGTTTCCTAAACCGTTGGTCGGAGGTTCGAGTCCTCCCGGGACCGCCATTGGAATCAAGCACTTAGATCAGCCTGGACTGGCCCGAGCAGGCCCGTGGTTACCGCGTGGTTACAGGCCCAACGAGGCGCTGCGTCAGCTACGCTTCTGGGTGTCATAGGTTCGAATACTTTCGGGCGCACGCCGTTTTCCTTCTCAACCTCAAGAACTTAGCGGACCGCCA
>DASQLE010000236.1:0-2390 GCA_035630175.1 Beijerinckiaceae bacterium | reverse complement strand
GGCTGGAGCATCGCGCCCGACTGGAACCGCTGGGTGGCGGTCGAGCGCGTCGCCGACGACCGCGACCGGCTCGACGCGCTCGGGCGCGCCTATCTCGCCTTCGCGGGCGAGGCGAAGAGCTGGGCGGAGCTGTCGGAAAGGCTCGCCTTCGCATGACCCGGCCGGTGATCGGCGTGACGACGTCCCGACGGGGCGGCTGGCGCAGCTTCCTGATGCATCGCCTCGCCCTCTACCGCGCCGGCGCCCGCGCGGTGCGGCTCATCCCCGGCGACGCCATCCCGGAGCGCCTCGACGGCCTCGTCATCGGCGGCGGCGATGATATCGGCGCCGAGATCTATGGCGGCGAGGTCATGCCGGATATCCGCATTGATCCCGAGCGCGACAAGCTGGAGCTAAAACTGCTCGACAGCGCCCTGCCCGGCGGCTGGCCGATCCTCGGCATCTGCCGGGGCTCGCAGATGATCAACGTGGCGCTCGGCGGCACGCTGCACACCGACATTCACGCCGTTTATGTCGAGGCGCCGCGCATGCGCACGGTGCTGCCAAAGAAGACCGTCCATATCGACGTCGGCAGCCGTCTCCACCGCATCACCAGCTGCAACCCGTGCCGGGTCAACGCCCTGCACCACCAATCGGTGGACCGGGTCGGGCGCGGCCTGTGCGTCGTGGCCCGCGACGAGGCCGGCATCGTGCAGGCCATCGAGGGCACGGGCGAGCCGTTCCTGGTCGGCGTGCAATGGCACCCGGAGCTGCTCGTCTTCGCCAAGCCGCAGCAACGCCTGTTCGCCGCCCTCGCCGCCGCCACGCGGCCGGCACTGGAGCGCGCGGCCTGAGGCCGGGAGAGTACCCGCCCTACCTGGGATGACAGCCCGGCTCCGGACAGAAATGGTCGCGCAGCACCGCCATCATTCCCTGGCTAGGCGATGTGGATGCCTTGAACCGGCAGGACGTGAGGGCTCCGGCATCCATCCTGTTTGATGATCTCGTAAGGACGTATAAAGCAGCGGCCCAGGCGCTCGATCGCGCGGAGCACCACGGAGCGCCTGCGCTCGCATCAATCGCCTAGCAGAGATCGCCCCGTCACGCGTCCCGTCTCTCTCCTACCGGAACAGACCCATGGCCAAATACAACGTTCTTATCCTCGGCGCCTCCTATGGCTCCCTGCTCGGCACCAAGCTCGCTATGGCGGGGCACGATGTGACGCTCGTCTGCCTCCCCGCCGAGGCGGAGGCGATCAACAGGGACGGCGCCGTGGTGCGTCTGCCGGTTAAGGGCGGCGTAGTCGAGATCCAGTCGAAGACGCTGCCCGGTAAGGTCTCGGCGGAGGGGCCCGGCGCCGTGAAGCCGGCCGATTATGATCTTGTCGGCCTCGCCATGCAGGAGCCACAATATGGCTCGGCGGGCGCGCGCGAACTCATGGAGGCGGTCGCCAAGGCGAAGGTGCCCTGCATGTCGATCATGAACATGCCGCCCCTCACCTATCTCAAGCGCATCCCAGGCCTTGATGCTGACAGCCTTACCGTCGCCTACACCGACCCGACGGTCTGGCAGAGCTTCGATCCTGCTTTCATGACCTTGTGCAGCCCGGATCCGCAGGCCTTCCGGCCGCCCGATGAGCCCGTCAACGTTTTGCAGGTGACGTTGCCCACCAACTTCAAGGTGGCGCGCTTCGAATCCGACCAGCACACGCTGATGCTGCGCGACATGCAGGCCGGCATCGAGGCGATCCGCTACGACGTCGGTAGCGACAAGATCGAGCTGCCGGTGAAGCTCAAGGTTCACGACAGCCTATTCGTGCCGCTGGCCAAATGGGCCATGCTGCTCACGGGCAATTATCGCTGCGTAACCAAGGCCGGGCCACGCTCGATCAAGGAGGCGGTGCACACCGACCCGGAGGAATCGCGCGCCGTCTACGATTGGGTGCGCCACCTGTGTATCGCCCTCGGCGCTTCATCCGACGATCTCGTGCCCTTCGAGAAATACGCCGCTGCCGCTCAAGGCCTCGTGCGTCCGTCCTCTGCGGCCCGCGCCCTGTTCGCGGGCGCGCCCAACATCGAGCGCGTCGACCGCCTCGTGCAGGCTGTCGCGGCGCAGAAAGGGATGCGCAACGGGGTCGTGGATGAGACCGTTACATTGGTGGACGAAAAGCTCACAGCCAACCGTCGGGCAGCAGCCCAATGAGTCAGTCAATCGGACGATTTTGGACCTGTTTGGTAGGGAGGCTGCGGATGAGGGCCGCGTCAGGGTGGCGTTCGACCAAGGCCTCATCGGACGCTTTCGCATCGAGCGCTCGCAGGTAGTTGAGTTCGGCGCGTTCTGACCGATCCAACTGCGCCAGCGGCTTCTCGAAGCGCGCAAGAGCATCCGCCAAGGCCTGGCGGCCCTTGATA
>DASQLE010000235.1:0-5467 GCA_035630175.1 Beijerinckiaceae bacterium | reverse complement strand
CGGCCGGCGAGCCTCCGCAGCGGCTTGTCGCCGCCGCCCATGCGCCGCGCCAGCCCCCCGGCGAGGAGCACGCCGAGGGTGGCGGGATAATTCAAACCCTCCCCCGACGGATATCGGCTGTTGCCGAGATCCGATTTCGACGATGCGCCAGTCGGAAACATCCAACTTGCGTGCGGGCGGAGGGTCGAGGGAGGCGCTCACTCATCCGCCGCGCCCTTGCGGCGGTGCTTGGCGCTCTCATCCTCGACATAGGCGAGGTCCTGATCGAAGACGATGCGGTCCTCGCCCGACAGGGCGACGAAACGCTTGCCGCGGGCGCGGCCGATCAGGGTCAGGCCGGTCTTGCGGGCGAGCTCGACGCCCCAGGCGGTGAAGCCGGAGCGCGAGACGAGAATGGGGATGCCCATGCGCACGGTCTTGATGACCATCTCGGAGGTGAGACGGCCGGTCGTGTAGAAGATCTTGTCGCCGCCGCTCTCCCCGTGGCGGAACATCCAGCCGGCGATCTTGTCGACGGCGTTGTGGCGGCCGACATCTTCCATATAGACGAGCGGCCGGTCCTCGCGCGCGAGCACGCAGCCATGGATGGCGCCGGCCTCGAGATAGAGCGAGGGGGTCGTGTTGATCGCGTGCGTGAGCCGATACAGCCATGAGGTCTTGAGCGGCGTCTTCGGCAGCGCGATCTCGTCGAGCGCTTCCAAGAGGTCGCCGAAGGCGGTGCCCTGCGCGCAGCCGCTCGTCTGCGTGCGCTTCTTCAGCTTGTCCTCGAAATTGGTCTCGCCGTCCGTGCGCACGACCACGACCGAGAGATCCTCGTCGTAATCGACCCCGGTGACCGCGTCGCCGGGCTTGAGCATGTTCTGGTTGAGCAGGTAGCCGAGCGCCAGATAGTCCGGGTAATCGTTGATCGTCATGGTCGTGACGATCTCCTGGGCGTTGAGGTAGAGCGTCAGCGCCCGCTCGACGACGACGCCCGTCTCTACCGTCTCGCCGCGCTCGTTGACCCCGGAGACGCGTTCGGTGAGGTGCGGATCGTCCGGGTGCGGGCGGATGAGAAGGCCGGGGCGCTGCTCGTTCATGAGCGGAGTGTAGCCGAACGCCCGCGGGCGCGGGAGGGGCCGGGCACCGTCGGGCGAGGGCGCTTGTCGACGATCCGCTTCGCGGGGATCAGGCGGCGCTCAAGCCGATCCGCCCCCAGCCCGGCAGCTTCACGGCCGGGCGGCGGATATCGATGCCGGCGACGAGGCCGAGGACATTGACCTCGACGCCCTCGATCCAGCCGATCGCGAGGCCGAGGAAGCCGCCGGCGGAAAGCCGCACCCCGGTCCGGCTCGGGGTCCAGCCGAGCCATTCGCCATTCGGGTGCCAGTCCTTGCCGATGGCGGTCGGCGGCAGGGCGGCGCCGAGCTCCGGCACCTCCTGCATGACATGGGCCACGAAGGTGTTGGAGTTCGGGCCCGGCCAGGCGCGGTAGTCGCCGGAGCTGCGGTAACGGTAGCTCGCGACGGCGGCGCGGACGCGCGGGATCAGGCGCTCGGCCGCCTCACCCTCGATGGCGAGAACCAGTTCCGGCGCGTTGCCGAACCAGCGCCCGTCGGCGATCCATCCGTCCGTGCGCACGGGCGAGCCCCACCCGACCTTGTCGTAGCGCGTGTAGCGGGTCGCGCCGGTCTCCTTGACGACGATCCAGCTATGATGGGCGAAAATGCCCCGCCAGCGTCCGGTCCGGCCCGCGTAGATAGTGACCATCGCCTGCGGGGCCTGGGCCGCCTGGGGCAGGAGATTGGCGCTCGACCAGTCGGCCCGGCCCCAGCTCGGCGCCACGTCGTCGCGCAGCCACCACCATGCGGCATGGGTGGCAAGAGGCAGCAGGAAAACCAGGAGGATGATCAGGACGATGCGAAGGATCAACATTGTCCGAAAGGTGTAACAAGGCAGTTCATGGTTCAAGGCGAAGGGTTGTCGCACAGCTCGGCCGTGACCGGCCTCGCCTTCCCCTCGCCATGTTCCCCCTTCATCGGGAAGGCTCTCTTGAATCATCGATCTTTGATCCTGGCCCGGTTTTCCCGATGCGCATGGCTTTGCCCTCTCCGACGTCCCTCGCCCGCCTGACGGTTGCGGTCGCCCTCGGTCTCGCGACCGGAGGCTGCTGGATCAGCGACGCGCTCGTGACCGGCGGCGTCGCGGCCCCTGGGACGGGCCCGTCGCTGGAGAAGAAACCGGTCCTGCTGGTCGCCACGACCCGGCGCGCCACGGCCGAGCGGCCCTGGTTCGGTGCGCAGCGCGGCCGCGGGCTGGCCTTCGCCGAGGCGCGCCTGACGGCGCCGGACCGCTCGCTCACCGGGCGGGTTGCCTCCATCGTCTCAGGCGACTGGAGTCTCGCCGCCGTCGAAAAGGTGCGCAGCGACGGCGCCGCCAACGCCTTCGTCGACGCGGCGCTCGGGCGCGACGTGCTCCTCTACGTGCACGGCTACCGCGAGAGCTTCGAGACGGCGGCCGTCTCGACGGCGCAGCTCTCGTCCGGCATCGGCTTTCGCGGCGCCTCGGCCTTGTTCAGCTGGCCGTCCGGCGGGGCTACCTTCGACTATGTCCACGACCGCGAGAGCGCCCTATGGTCGCGCGACGCGTTCGAGGACCTGCTCAAGGCCCTGGCCGACAGCCCGAGCGGGGGGCGCGTGCATATCATCGCCCATTCCATGGGCACCATGCTGACGCTCGAGACCTTGCGCATGCTGCGCGGCGCCGGCGGCGAGACCGCCATGGCGCGCATCGGCGCCGTCGTGCTGGCGGCGCCCGATATCGACCTCGACCTGTTCACGCGCGGCATCGAGCGGCTCGGCCCGGACGCCAAGAGGATCACCGTGATCTCCTCCACCAACGACCGGGCGCTCGGGATCGCGAGCCGCCTCGCCGGCGGCGTGCGCGCCGGCGGCGCCGAGCGCGAGAAGCTGGAGCGGCTGGAGGCTCTCGGCGTGCGCATCGCCGACGCCAGCGACTACGGCAGCGGCCTCATCAACCACGACCTGTTCCTGACCAACGCCGAGGTGCAGCAGGTCGTGAAGCGGGCGATCGAGCGCGAGGGGGGGTAATCAATTTGCTTCCAGACGACGTTCGGAAACACATCTTTGGAGCGATCTGTCAGTTCAGAAACGGATAGAATTAGTCCGAGAGCTGATCTCGCATCCGGCATATCCCCCAAAAGGCAGCAATCTCCTCCCGGAGAAATCCCTCTGCTGGAAGGCCATCAACGAACCGGATTTGGCGCGCACGAATACCAAGGGGAAATGTGACTACCCCCTCGTCGATCGGTCGGACCTTACTCCCATGGCGGAAAAGGTTTGTATCAACAAGGACGTGAGCCAAAGCTTATTCAGCCGCTTCCTTCGACCGGAAGCCGAGGCGGCGGTTGAGCTCGGCGAGGAGCCGCTCGGCCGCTTCGGCGATGACGGTGCCAGGGGGGAAGATAGCCGAAGCGCCGGCGGCGTGGAGGGCGTCGTGATCCTGCGGCGGCACGACGCCGCCGACGACGATCATGATGTCGTCACGGCCATACCGCGCCAGCTCGCCCTTCAGCTCCGGCACGAGGGTCAGATGGCTCGCGGCGAGGGAAGACACGCCGACGATATGGACGTCGTTCTCGATCGCCTGCCGGGCCGCCTCGGCGGGCGTGGCGAAGAGCGGGCCGATATCGACGTCGAAACCGAGATCGGCGAAGGCGGAGGCGATCACCTTCTGGCCGCGGTCGTGGCCGTCCTGGCCCATCTTGGCGACGAGGATGCGCGGCCGCCGCCCGTCATCCGCCGCGAACGCCTCCGTCAGACGGCGCACGCGCTCCAAAGCCGGCGAGCCCATTCCAACCTCCCGCTTGTAGACCCCAGCCACCGAGCGCACCTCGGCGCGATGCCGTCCCCACACCTCTTCGAGCGCATACGAGATCTCGCCGACCGTGGCCTTGGCGCGCGCCGCGTCGACGGCAAGCGCCAGGAGGTTGCCCTCGCCACTCGCCGCGCAGCCGCTCAAGGCCGCGAGGGCTGCATCCACCGCCGCCTGGTCGCGCTCAGCCTTGAGACGCTTCAGCTTGTTCATTTGCAGCGCCCGGACGGCCTCGTTCTCGACCTTGAGAAGCTCGATGTCCTGCTCCTCCTCGCTGCGGAAGCAGTTGACGCCGACGATCGTCTGGACGCCCGCGTCGATGCGCGCCTGCGTGCGCGCCGCCGCCTCCTCGATGCGCAGCTTCGGGATGCCGGCCTCGATCGCCTTGGCCATGCCGCCGAGCCCCTCGACCTCCTCTATGTGAGCCCAAGCGGTCCGCGCCAGCTCAAAGGTCAGGCGCTCGACGTAATAGGAGCCGCCCCACGGGTCGATGACGCGCGTCGTGCCGCTTTCCGCCTGCAGGAAGATCTGCGTGTTGCGGGCGATGCGCGCCGAGAAGTCGGACGGCAGCGCCAGCGCTTCGTCGAGCGCGTTGGTGTGCAGGGACTGCGTGTGGCCTTGCGTCGCCGCCATGGCCTCGATGCAGGTGCGCGCCACGTTGTTGAACACGTCCTGCGAGGTGAGCGACCAGCCCGAGGTCTGGGTGTGGGTGCGCAGGGCCAGCGACTTGTCGGATTGCGCGCCGAACCCCTTCACGAGCTTGGCCCAGAGAAGCCGCGCGGCGCGCAGCTTGGCCACCTCCATGAAGAAGTTCATGCCGGCGTTCCAGAAGAACGACAGGCGCGGCGCGAACTGGTCGACGGCGAGGCCCGCCTTCAGGCCGGCGCGCAGGTATTCGACGCCGTCGGCGAGCGTGTAGGCGAGCTCGAGGTCGATCGTCGCGCCGGCTTCCTGGATGTGATAGCCGGAGATCGAGATCGAGTTGAATTTCGGCATGCGCGCGGCCGTGTAGGCGAAGATGTCGCCGACGATGCGCATCGAAGGTTCGGGCGGGTAGATGTAGGTGTTCCGCACCATGAACTCTTTGAGGATGTCGTTCTGGATCGTCCCCGAGAGCTTCTCCGGCGGCACGCCCTGCTCCTCGGCGGCCACGATATAAAGCGCGAGGATCGGCAGCACGGCGCCGTTCATGGTCATCGACACGCTCATCCGGTCGAGGGGAATGCCCGCGAACAGGGTGCGCATGTCGTAGATCGAGTCGATGGCGACGCCGGCCATGCCGACATCGCCGGCGACGCGCGGGTGGTCCGAATCGTAGCCGCGGTGGGTGGCGAGATCGAAAGCGACCGACAGTCCCTTTTGGCCCGCCGCGAGGTTGCGCCGGTAGAAGGCGTTGGAATCCTCGGCCGTTGAGAAGCCCGCATATTGCCGGATCGTCCACGGCTGCGTCACATACATGGTCGGGTAGGGGCCGCGCAGGTAAGGCGGCAGGCCGGGCCAAGTGTCGAGGAAGTCGATGTCCGCCCGGTCCTCGGGGCCGTAACGCCCTTTGACGGCGATGCCCTCGGGCGTGAGCCAGGGCTGCGCTCCCTCT
>DASQLE010000234.1:0-4320 GCA_035630175.1 Beijerinckiaceae bacterium | reverse complement strand
TCCGACCAGAGGGCCTTCAAGGGCGTCTCCTGGGGGAAGGCCATGATGTGGATCTTCCTCCTCAGCGACACCTTCATCTTCAGCTGCTTCCTCCTGTCGTACATGACCGTGCGCATGTCGACGACGGTGCCGTGGCCGAACCCCAGCCAAGTCTTCTCCCTGCATATCGGCGGTCAGGACATTCCGCTGATCCTCATCGCCATCATGACCTTCGTGCTGATCACCTCGAGCGGCACCATGGCCATGGCGGTCAATTTCGGATACCGGCGCGACCGCCGGAAGACCGCGATCCTGATGCTCGTCACGGCGGCTCTGGGCGCGACCTTCGTCGGCATGCAGGCCTTCGAATGGACCAAGCTGATCATGGAAGGCGTGCGGCCGTGGGGGAACCCGTGGGGGGCGCCGCAATTCGGCTCGACCTTCTTCATGATCACCGGCTTCCACGGCACGCACGTGTCGATCGGCGTGATCTTCCTGATCATCGTCGCCCTGAAAGTCTGGCGGGGCGATTACGACACCGGCCGGCGGGGCTTCTTCACAAGCCGCAGGGGGCACTACGAGCTCGTCGAGATCATGGGCCTTTATTGGCACTTCGTCGATCTGGTTTGGGTGTTCATCTTCGCGTTCTTCTATCTGTGGTGAGGTGACGAGAATGGCTCATGCAACCGCTCACGCCGATGCCGCCCATACAGCCGGGGGCCATGCAGCCGCGGGCCACGCTCCTGCGGCGCATGCCGAGGGGCAGCAGCACCCGATCAAGCTCTATCTGGTGGTCTGGATCTGGCTGTTCGTGCTCAGCACCTTCTCGTATCTCGTCGATTACTTCCACGTGCAGGGCCTGCTGCGCTGGTCGCTCATCCTCCTCTTCATGCTGCTGAAGGCCGGGCTGATCGTCGCCGTGTTCATGCACATGGCCTGGGAGCGGCTGGCGCTGATCTATGCCATCCTGCTGCCGCCCACGCTGCTCGCCGTGTTCATCGGCATCATGATCTTCGAGTCGAACTACACGCTGCTGACGCGCGTGCTCTTCTTCGCCGCCGGCTCCTGAGATATCCGCAGCTCGCCCCGGAAGTCATTCCGGGGCTCGCCGCAGGCGAGAGCCCGGAACGACGGGTGAGTCGGCGCCTTAGCGCGGCGGCGGATTGCCGCCCTCGGCCGGCTCCACCGTGCGGCGGTAGAGATGCCAGCTCGCATGCCCGAGGATCGGCATGACGACCGCGAGGCCGACGAGGAGCGGCGCTGAGCCGATCATCAGGAGGCCGGCGATGATGACCCCCCAGAGCCCCATCGTGCGCGGGTTGGCCAGGACGGCCCTGACCGAGGTTTGCACCGCGCAAGCGGCGCCGCAATCGCGATCGAGCAGCAACGGAAACGAGATCACGCCGACGGTGAACACCGCGGCCGCGAAGATGAACCCGAGCGCGTGCCCGAGGATGATCAGCGTCCAGCCGCGGGAGGTGGTGAGGACCTCCGCCAGGAACCCCGTGTAGGATTGTGGCGCGAGCGGACCATACAGCCACTGGTAGAGCGCCTGGGCGGTGGCGAGCCAGACAACGAAGATGACCAACAGCAGCCCGGCCAAGGCCAGGATCGACGGCAGCGAGGGCGAGCGGAGCACGTCGAACAGGTGGTCCCAGGACGTGTCGAGCCCGAGCTCCCGGCGCCGGCTCAGCTCGTAGAGGCCGATCGCGGAAATCGGGCCGAGGAGCGCGAAGCCGGAGACCAGCGGGAACAGCAGCGGCAGCGCGTTCTCGGTGAAGGTCAGAGCCGCAAGGCCGATGCCGAACAGCGGATAGATCAGGCCGATGAAGGCGAGGTGAGTCGGCATCGCCTTGAAATCCTCGACACCCTTCCGGAGCGCCTCCTTCAGATCGTGCGGCCCGATCTGCCGTACAGTGGGATGGATCAGGGTTCCGTCCGACCCGGCGACAACATGGAAATCAGCCATAACCGCTCCTCCCGAGCCTTGCTCGAGCCGGTCGCGGACGACGGTGACGCCATGCGTAAAGCGGCTGGTCACGGCAGCGACCTGCACTCGAGAAGGACTATACGCGATCTGGCGAGCGTGTCGCCACCCCTATCACGCGGTGGCCTCCGCCTCGGCGTCGCTCAGCGAGCGGCGCCCACCAGCAGCAGAAGCGCCCCGCCCGCGATCAGCGCGAGGCCCGGCCAGCTGGCCTGCCAATCGAAGCTCCTGCCGCGGCCGCTCGGCTCGAGCGTGTCGCCGGCGGCGCCCGGAGCGGCGGGCCGCACCTCGCTGAGCCGCCCTCGCCGGATCGCCTGCCGCGCCAGCGCGAGAACTCCGCCGACGACGAGCAGCACACCACCCCAGATGAACAGCATGCTCCACGGCATATCGCCTCCTCGGCCCTGCGGCCCGCTTCAAGGAACGGCAATCCAATGCCTGTTGCGCCTTAAGGGCAAGACCTGCAGCGGAAGAACGGCCGGCGCGAGGCGTGTGTGCCTTGCGCGGCCGTCGCAACCCGCGGGGCTGCGGTTCCGCTGCCAGCCAGCGGCTCAGAAGCGGTAGCTGGCGCCGATCCTGAACGTGTGGAAGTCGGGATCCTGCTCGCTGACGGCGGTCGGGCTCAGCATCTCGACCGCGTTCTTGTAGGCGCCGAGATTGGTGTAGCGATATTCAAAACGCGCGGTCCAGTTGCTCATAAGCGCGTATTCGACGCCGGCGCCGACCGTCCAGCCCCATCGCACCTCGTCGAACTCCGCGCGCGCGATGCCTGACGAAGCGCCGAAGATGTTACCGGGCGGCAGGCTGATCTCATAGGTGTTTTCGACGCTGGCGAAGGCCGCGCCGGCCGTGCCGTAGATCATCAAGCGGTCGAGCATGGCGAACCCGACCCGGGCCCGCAGCGAGCCCTGGATGTTGATCTTCATGTCGGCGCTTGTGGCGAAGCCGGCGAACAGGTCGCTCCCGGCGCGCCGATCTCGACCCTCGATCCCGGCCCGCTCGAGGTCGCCTTCGGCGCCGAACACGACGGAGCCGGTCTGGAAGTTGTAGCCCGCGTGGACGCCGCCGACAGGACCACTGATATCCTGCTCGCGACCGACGAACGTGAACGGGAAGCCGGGAACGCTGATCTCGCTGCGATCGCTGCCGAAGGCGTAGCCGACTTGCGCGCCTGCATAGAACCCGGTCCAACGCGACACAGGCTCTGCCGAGAAGAGGTCGGGGCCGCGATAGCGGTTGGGGAGATCGGCTGCATCGGCGGACGCGAACAGCCCCAGCGCCATTGCAACAGAAAGAGCCAATCGCTTCATGGTTGAGGGCCTCGTTCGACTTGGAGCCCTCTTTTTAACGCGCCATTTGCAAATGAACGGTTGGCTTTAATGGTTCACAAGACGTGAACGAGTCGCGCCTCGGCGAGGCGTCGCGCCGCAGCCGTTCAGGTCCCGTCAGGTCAGAGCTTCACGTTGAAGGTTTTCGTGAGCCAGTCCTTGATCCACGCCTTGGCCTCGGGGTCGGCCGTGGTCGCCTGCTTCACCAGCGTCATCGTCCGCTCGCCCGTGTACTGCGCGTAGTCGCCGAGCTCTTCGTCCACGGTCTTGCGGAACTCGGCGTTCTGCAGAAGCCGCTCGATCGCTTGCGTGTAGGCGTCGACGATGTCCTTCGGCGTCTCCTTCGGCAGGAAGATCGCCTTCTGGGCGCCGAAGCCCGCCTGCAGGAAGCTCTTGTAGGCTTCGAAGGCCGGTCCCGACGGCTTCTTGCCATGGACCATTTCGTAGACCTCGCCGAAATGCACCATGTCCGGGAAGGTCGGATCGCGCTGCAGCTGACCGCTGTCGTCGAGGATGCCGAACGAGAACAGCGGCACCGCCTTGCCCTGCTCGACCAGGGGCGTGACCTGCTTCACGTAGGCGGGGGTGGTCTGAAAGTCGATGCCGGCCTCGCCGCGCTCGAAGGCGAGGCGCGCCTGCCCCCGGCTCATGCCGAACACCGGCTCCACCTTCATGCCGAGAAGCTCGAAGGCGAGCAGCGGGATGAGGTCGAGCGAGATGGCCCCTTGACTGCCGAACTTCATCGGCTGTCCCTGGAGCTTCTGGATTTCTTTGACATTCTTGATGCCGGCCGCGGAGCTGACATAGACGACGCCGCCGGTCGGCGAGGCGAGGATCGGCAGCCAATCCTTGTAGTCGTATTTCACGCGCGGATCGTCGAGCAGGTACGGGAACTGGGTCGATGCCGACGTGCCGAGCAGCATCAGCCCGTCGGGCTTGGCGCGTTGCGCGAACATGTTGGCGCCGGTGATGGAGCCGCCGCCGGGCACGTTGCGGATGATGATGGTCGGCTTGCCGGGCAGCTCG
>DASQLE010000233.1:0-3327 GCA_035630175.1 Beijerinckiaceae bacterium | reverse complement strand
CAACCCGGCGGCTCGGCGAGGAGCTGCCAGGTCGAGGTGGCGGCGGCGACGAGCTTGCTGTCCTCGCCGGTCATGCGCGATTCTAGAGAGGCGACGGTGCGGCCCCGCCGCAGGAAGCGGCCCTCGCAGGTGACGCGGCCGGCTTGGGCCGGCCGCAAATATTGCGTCTTCATCTCGAGGGTGATGCCGGGGCGCCCAGTGACGTGCTTGATGAGATGCCCCATGGAGATGTCGAGCGCTGTCGCGATCACGCCGCCGTGCAGGCTGCCCTGCGGGTTGAACATGAAATCGTGCACGGTGAACGCCACCAGGCAGCTCTCGTCCGCGTAGGAGATCTCGAGGCCGAGCAGCCTCGCCAGAAAGAAGGTGCCGAAGCCCGGCTGATGCGTCCTCAGCGCCTCGTCAAAGGCCCGGCGCGCGGCGTCCTCGTCCACAACGGTCTCCTACTCTTCGATGGGGTTGACGGTTTCGCGCCTGCGCCTGACGGTGCGCAAGGCGCGGATGACGAGGGGCGTGAGGACGCTGAGGAGCGTGATCGCGAACAGCGCCACGACGATCGGCCGCGAGAAGAACATCAGCCAATTCCCGTCGAAGATGAGAAGCGACTGCTTCAGCGTCTCCTCCGTCATCGTGCCGAGAACGAGGCCCATGACGAGCGGCGCCGGTGAAAAGCCGAAGCGGCGGAAGAAGAAGCCGACCACGCCGAAGAACAGCATGACCCAGACGTCGACCATGGACCCGTTCGGCCCGTAGGCGCCGACGATGGCAAAAAGGAAGACCGCGGGCCAGAGAAACGTGTCGGGGATCAGGGTGATGCGGGCGAAGACCTTGGCGGCGAAAAGGCCGAGCACCAGGAAGATGAGGTTGGCGGCCAGCATCGACGAGAAGACCGCGTAAAGAAGCGTCGGCTGCTCGGTGAAGAGATGCGGCCCGGGCCTGACGCCCTGCACGATGAGGCCGGCGAGAATGATGGCGGTCGTGGCGCTGCCCGGGATGCCGAGAGCAAGGGTCGGCACCATGTTGCCGCCGACGGCGGCATTGTTGGCGGCCTCAGGCCCGGCGACGCCCTCGATGGCGCCTTTGCCGAATTCCTCCTTGTATTTCGACCAGCGCTTGGTCTCGTTGTACGAGATGAGCGCCGCGGCCGTGGCGCCGAGCGCCGGCAGGATGCCGATGAACACCCCGATCTGGCAGGAGATGTTGATCGCCTTGAAGCACTTGCGGAAATCGGCAAGGCTCGGCAGCCGGACCGCCGTCAGGGCGAGGCGCTCGCGGACGATGTGAAGTTCCGAGGCCTGCACCAGCATCTCGCTGATGGCGAACAGGCCCGTGAGGACGGGGACGAGGTTCAACCCTTCCGTCAGTTCCGGGATGCCGAAGGTGAAACGTTCCGTTCCGGTGGTGAGATCGAGGCCGACCGTCGCCAGCAGCACTCCGAAGACGCCGGCGATGAGGTTGCGGATGCCGGCGTCGCTGCCGACCGCCGCCAGCATCGACAAGCCGAACAGCGCCAGGGCAAAGTATTCCGGCGGGCCGAAATTGTAGGCCGCGCGCGCCAGCAGCGGCGCGGCGATGATCATGATGATGATGCTGTAGATTCCTCCGATGGCGCTCGCGACCGCCGACATGCCGAGGGCGCGCCCTGCCTCGCCGCGCGCCGCCATCGGGTAGCCGTCATAGGCGGTCGCGGACGCGGAGGGATCGCCCGGCGTATTGATGAGGATGGCGGTGATCGAGCCGCCGAAATTGGCGGCGCAATAGATGGCACCCAGAAAGGCGACGCTCGGGATCGGGCCCATGCCGATGGTCAGCGGCAGCAGCAGCGCCGCCGTCGTGCTGCCGCTGAGGCCGGGCAGGGCGCCGACGATCACGCCCAATACCGTGCCGGCCAGGACGACCCCCAGCATGTAGGGGTCGAGCAGGATGGCCATGCCAGACGCGAAAGCATCCATGTCCGGCTCTCAGAAGAAGCGATTGCCGATGAGGCCGCGGGGGAGGGGGATCCCGAAACCCTTGACGAACACCAGGTAGATGAGCGCGCATAGGAAGGCCGCGCTTGCCGCGAGCAGGGGCCAGCGGCGCTCGCCCCACAGCCGCCCGAAGCCGACGATGGCGAGGAAGCCGGCCGGCAGCAGGCCGATCAGCCAGGCGGTTGCCATGTAGACGAAAAAGCCGGCTGCCGTGAGAAAGACGATACCCGGAATGGGCGCTCGCACCTCGTCGGCGCGGCCGCGCGTCGACCAGACCAGGCCGAGCGCCAGAACCACCATCACGCCAAGGAGAAGACGAGGAAATACGGCCGGCCCCATGCCCATGGCGAGCATCGGGGGCATCTCGGGAAAAGTCATCGTGACCGCATAGACGGCGGCGCAGAAGGCGACGATGCCGGCCGCGATCGCCACGTCCGAATGGATGCGCCAGCGCGCCGGCGCGTCGGGCGCGGACGGTGCGTTGGCGTCCCCCGGCGTCACGGACACGGCGGCGCTATTTGGCGCCGATCGCCGTCAGCGCCTCCTGACCGGTGCGGGCGAACTCGTCGATCTGCTTCTGCCATTCCTGCCGACCGACGACGCTCGTCGACGACTGCCCGGACGACTTCAGGTAATCCTGATAGAGCTTGCCGTTCATGGCTTTGACGAGCCCGTCCTCGAGCGCCTTGATGCGGTCCTCCGGCGTGCCTTTGAGGACGGCGAAACCGCGCACCGTCGAATAATAGGCCGGCACGCCGATCTCCTTGCCGGTCGGCACGTCCGGCAGGGACGGGTTGCGCTCTTCCGAGAGCGTCAGGAGAACGCGCACCTCGCCCGCCTTGATCTGCGATTCCGCCTCCGCGAAGTTGAGGAGGGCCGCGTCGAGATTGCCGCCGACGAGATTGATGACGATGTCGCCGCCGCCGCGGAACGGCACCACCGTCGGCTGCTGCAAGCCGGCCTGCTTGGCGAAGCCGAGCACGGCGATGTGGTCGACGCTGGCGATCTGCGTCGTGCCGTATTTCATGGCCTTGCCTTTGGAGGCGTCGATGAACTCCTTCGCGGTCTTGAAGGGACTGTTCTTGCCGACCATCAGGATCTGCGGATCGTCGGTGGCTCGCGCCAGCCCGATGATCTCGTCGACCTTGACCCCGGAACCGCGCCCCTGCAGCGCCGTCAACAGGTGTGTCTGCGTGATGAGCATGATGGTGTGCCCGTCCTTAGGCCGGCCTGCCGTATAGCCGAGCGCTGCGGCGCCGCTGCCGCCGGTCTTGTTGACGACGACCAGCTCCTGGCCGAATTCGGCCGGAGCCTGCACCATCGCCATGCGCGCGGTGATGTCGGTGCCGCCGCCGAC
>DASQLE010000232.1:0-12348 GCA_035630175.1 Beijerinckiaceae bacterium | reverse complement strand
AGCGACTGCGCCGGCATGGCGAGCCGGCTTTCCGGAGGCGTTGCCGGCTCCGGCGCGGCGACGGTCGCCAGCCCGCGCTCGATCGGCTTCAAGGCGTCCAACGGTAGAGCCATGTCTCGCTTAAAGGTTTTCCCGCGGCTTCGAGGACGAGGCGCATCTCGGAAGCGTTCTCGTTGCCGGGATCGAGCTCGAACGCGATCCGCATGGTCTTGCGCTCTGGGTAGGGTAGAACACGTAAGGCGTGGATCGATCCGGGGCTGGCGGTCAGGATCGGCTTCAAGTCTGCGATGGGGCCGTTGCCCAGCATGTCGCCGGTAAAGTCGACGAAAAAGCGGCGCCGCCGGCCGTTGGAGCCGCGTCCGACCCGCGTCGCCGCGACGCTCGCGAAGGGCGGACGCTCCGGCGGCGTCCAGCACCAGAACTGCCGGTAGGCGAGGACCACCTCCGAGCCGGCCGCCATGGGCGCGCGCGGCCGCCAATACGCAAGGATGTTGTCGTTCGTCTCGGAATCGCTCGGGATCTCGATCAGCTGGACGGCTCCCGGCCCCCATTCGCCGATCGGCTCGATCCAAAGACTGGGCCGGGCCTCGAAGCGCTGGCTGTCATCCTGGAAGACGGCGTAGTCGCGCTCGCGCTGCAGGAGACCGAAGCCGCGCGGATTGTTGTCGAGGAAGGCGGAGATCTGCAGCATCTCGGGGTTCTGGACCGGCCGCCACAGCCACTCGCCCTGGCCGTTCAGGACCTGCAGGCCCGAAACCTCGTAGGCCGCCGCCCTGACGTCATCGACGTTGCGATGATCGTTCGGCCCGAACAGGAAGCTTCCGGCGATGCCGCCGAGGCCGACATGGTCGAGATTGACGCGCGGGAACAACGTCGTCTCGACGTCGACGATCGTCATGTCGCCGGGTCGCAAGGTCATGCTGACCGCGCCGGCCACCGATTCCGAATCGAGCAGCCCATGCACGACGAGGGCGTTGCCGCCGGCCGGCGGGCGCTCGAGCCAGAAGGCGCGGAAGGCCGGGATCTCCTCGCCCTTGGTCTCCGCCGGGCGCAACGTCAGCCCGCGCGCCACGAGGCCGAAATTCTGGCCCCGCGCCAGAGCGCGGAAGAAGGTCGCGCCCTGGACGATGGCGAACTCCACCGGCTCGCCGTTGCCGAAGGTCGAGAACAGGCGGAACCCTGAAAAGCCGATGTCGGGAAGATTGCCGGGCACGTTGACCCGCCCGAACTCGAAGCGGCTCGGGTCGTAGGCAAGGCGCCGGACGACGCCGTCCTCGATCGTGAAGAGAAAGACCGGATTGGCGAACACGAAGCCGCGGTGAAGCGGCTCGACGGCGAAGCCGCGTCCTTCGCTGGCCCAGACGCGGGCCGCCGGCACCGGTTTGATGCCGATATACTGCTCGTAGTTGAGGTTGGCGAACGCATCGGGCAGATCGCTGGCGGGCGCCGCGAACGGGCGGCGCGCGAGGGCACGTGCGGCCTCCACCAGCGCCCGGCGATCGAAACGCTGCCCATCGCCCAACGAGCCCTGGATGACGGATTGAAGCGGCGTTTGCGCAGCGGCAGGAGGGGGGCCGAGGGCCAGGCCGGCAAGCGACGCGCCAGCCCAGGCGAGCACGGTCCGGCGATGCGGCCGAGCCCTTCCTCGCGTCAGGGTCGAATCCGGTGAGACCGGCGCGCTCGTCACGTCTTTACTCAACTCTTGCCTGGAAAGCAGGTCTTGCCTGGAAAACAGGGGATTTGCGGGATTGTATCAATCGACGCAAGCCTTTGTAGCACATGGCGCAGGGCCTGCGTGATTCTTTTGGGGCCATCCTAACGCGCTTTCATGAACGTCGGCTGTCTCGTGGAGCCCGTTGCGGACCCGGCCCTGCATGGGGTACCAGCCGCAAGCACGGTCTCGTTCCGGAAACCCTATGAACCAACTCGACGACAACGCCGCCCGCCGATCGAACAGGAGCTGTCTCGCCATCGTGCTGGCGGCCGGCGAGGGCACGCGCATGCGCTCGGCCAAGCCCAAGGTCCTGCACGAGATCGCCGGCCGCTCGATGCTGGCCCATGTCCTGGCCCTCGTCGGCGCGGCCGGCGCGGGCCGCGTCGCGGTGGTGATCGGGCCGGATCGCGACGATGTGGCTCGCGAAGCCCGCAAGGTCAGCCCCGGCGCCGAGGTCTTCGTGCAGCAGGAGCGCCTGGGCACGGCGCATGCGGTGCTGGCGGCCGAAAGCGCCCTCCGGCAGGGCGCCGAAGACGTCGTCGTCGCCTTCGCCGACACTCCTCTCGTCGAGGCGGCGACCTTCGCCAAGCTGCGGGAGCCGCTCGCCGACGGCGTGGGCATCGCCGTGCTCGGGTTCAAGGCGCGCGATCCGGCCGGCTACGGCCGCCTCATCATGGAGGGTGACCGGCTCGTCGCCATCCGCGAGGAGCGGGACGCCACCGACGCGGAACGCCGCATCCGCCTGTGCAACGCAGGCCTGATGGCCCTGTCCGGCGAGATCGCCCTCGAGGCTCTGCGGCGCATCGGCAACGACAATGCCAAGGGCGAGTATTACCTGACGGACGCGGTCGCCACCGTCATCGCCATGGGCGGCAAGGCCGTCGCCGTCACGGCAAGCGAAGACGAGGTTCAGGGCGTCAACGACCGGGCGCAGCTCGCCGCAGCCGAGCGCGTCGTCCAGGAGCGGTTGCGGCGCGCGGCCATGGCGGCCGGCGCCACCCTGACGGCGCCCGATACCGTGTTCTTGAGCTACGACACGGCGATCGGCCGGGATGTGCTGATCGAGCCCAATGTCGTGTTCGGGCGCGGCGTCACGATCGAGGACGGCGCCGTGATCCACGCCTTCTCGCATGTCGACGGCGCGCATATCGGCAAGGGCACCAGCATCGGGCCGTTCGCGAGGCTGCGGCCCGGGGCCCATCTCGGCGCCAATGCCCGCATCGGCAACTTCGTCGAGATCAAGAATGTCGAGCTCGGCGCCGGCGCGAAGGTCAACCACCTCACCTATCTCGGCGATGCGACCGTCGGCTCCGGCGCCAATATCGGCGCCGGCACCATCACTTGCAATTACGATGGGTTCGGCAAGCACCGCACGGTGATCGGGGAGGGGGCCTTTATCGGCACCAACTCGTCCCTCGTCGCGCCGGTGACCATCGGCGCCAACGCCTATATCGGCTCCGGCTCGGTGATCACCGACGACGTGCCGGCCGACGCCCTCGCCCTCGGCCGGGGCCGGCAGGCGGTGAAGGAGGGGTGGGCGGCGGAATTCCGCAAGCGGGCGGGGGCCGCAAAGCCAAAATGAAACAAGCGCCCCCGGCCGTGTCACAGAACGAAACGCAAGTTGATTGGGGCTCGCGCCCCGATCTTGCATAAGGGACAGGCGACTCCCTTCCCGGCTTCGAGAACGGACGAGGATCAGGTCAATGTGCGGCATCGTTGGAATCCTGGGCCGGTCGGCGGTCGCCGGCCAGGTCGTCGACGCGCTCAAGCGCCTCGAATACCGCGGCTACGATTCCGCCGGCGTCGCCACGCTGGAGAACGGCCGCCTCGAGCGACGCCGCGCCGAGGGAAAGCTGCGCAACCTCGAGCTGAAGCTGTCGCAATCGCCGTTGTCGGGCGCGATCGGCATCGGCCACACGCGCTGGGCAACGCACGGCAAGCCGAACGAGGTCAACGCCCATCCGCACGCGACCGAGAAGCTCGCCGTCGTCCATAACGGCATCATCGAGAATTTCCGCGAGCTCAAGGCCGATCTGCAGGGCAAGGGCGTCGTCTTCGAGACCGAGACCGACACGGAGGTCGTGGCTCAGCTCGTGACCTTTGAGATGCGCCAGGGGCGCTCCCCGGCGGAGGCGGTCGCCGCGACGTTGCCGCGCCTGCGCGGCGCCTTCGCGCTCGCCTTCCTGTTCGCCGGCGAGGAGGACCAGCTCATCGGAGCGCGGCACGGCGCGCCGCTCGCCATCGGGCACGGCGAGGGCGAGATGTATCTCGGCTCGGATGCGCTGGCGCTCGCGCCCTTCACCAACGAGGTGACCTATCTCGACGACGGTGATTGGGCGATCCTGTCGCGCGCCGGCGTCGAGATCCGCAACGGCACCGGCGAGCGCGTCACGCGCCAGCGCCAGATCGTTCCGCCCGGAACCTCGGTCGCCGAGAAGGGCAACTACCGCCACTTCATGGCCAAGGAGATCCACGAGCAGCCGGAGGTCGTCGGCCGCACGCTCGCTCACTATGTCGACTTCACGGCCGGGCAGGTCTGCTTCCCGGGCACGCTGCCGTTCGACTTCAAGGACCTCACCCGTCTGTCGATCTCCGCCTGCGGCACCGCCTATTACGCCGGCCTGATCGCCAAATACTGGTTCGAGCGTCTGGCGCGCATCCCGGTCGAGATCGATGTGGCGTCCGAGTTCCGCTATCGCGAAGCGCCGCTCGATCGCGGCGGCCTCAGCCTGTTCGTGTCGCAGTCGGGAGAGACCGCCGACACGCTCGCCTCGCTGCGCTACGCCAAGGAGGCGGGGCAGCACATCCTGTCGGTCGTCAACGTGCCGACCTCGACCATCGCCCGCGAGAGCCATGTGGTCGCTCCGACGCTCGCCGGCCCGGAGATCGGCGTCGCCTCGACCAAGGCGTTCACGTGCCAGCTGACCGTCCTCCTCTGCCTTGCCATCCTGGCGGGCCGGGCGCGCGGCACGCTCTCGGAGGCGCAAGAGAAGGCGCTCGTCGATTCCCTGATCGCCGTGCCGACCCTGATGACCGAGGCGGTCAAGCGCGAGCACCAAATCGAGCTGCTGGCCCGCGACCTCGCCAAGGCGACCGACGTCCTCTATCTCGGCCGCGGCACCTCCTATCCGCTGGCGCTCGAGGGCGCCTTGAAGCTGAAGGAGATCTCCTACATCCACGCCGAGGGCTACGCGGCGGGCGAATTGAAGCACGGCCCCATCGCCCTCATCGACGAGACGCTGCCGGTCATCGTCATCGCGCCGCATGACGCGATCTTCGAGAAGACGGTCTCCAACATGCAGGAGGTGGCCGCGCGCGGCGGACGCATCGTCCTCCTGACCGACGAGCGCGGGGCCGAGCAGGCGGGACTCGACACCTTCGCGACCATCGTCTTGCCGGAGATGAATCCGATCGTCGCGCCGATCGTCTACGCCCTGCCGGTGCAGCTGCTCGCCTATCACACGGCCGTCTTCATGGGCAAAGACGTCGACCAGCCGCGCAACCTCGCGAAGTCGGTGACGGTGGAGTGAGCTGACGGCGCACTCCCCCGCGCCCGTTTGACCGCCGGAGAGGGCCGTATCCGGACAATGCGCTCTTGGGCAGGAAGGCCGAAGGGCGCCGCTGGTCGGTCGCCGCCACGATGTCGGCTCCCGCCCAGTTGCGGACGTCCGCAATCGTCACGCGCTGAGCCTGCTTCAAGCCCAGAGCTGACCTCTGTCAGCCGGTCGGTGGGTTGCCGGTGAAAACCGCCAATTGATCGGCGAAAGCACGCTTGTAGGCGGGCCGCGCTTTGCCGCGGGCGACATAGGCGGAGAGGTTCGGATACTCCTCGAGTTTCCCCAATCCGTCCAACCTGCGCAGCACCGTCACCATCAGCAGGTCACCGGCGCTGAACGCGCCGTCGAGCCAGTCGGCATCGCCAAGCCGGCGAGAAAATTGATCCAGCCGGACACGGATGCGATCCTCCAGGATCGGCAGGCGCTCCTCGTACCAGCTCTTGTCGCGCTCGAGGTACGGGACCAACTCGCGCTCGACGATCGGCGGCTCCACCGTGTTCAGCGCGGCAAACATCCAAGCGATCGCGCGCGCCCGGGCGTTGGTATCGTCCGGCAGCAGGCCCGCATGGCGCTCCGCGATGTGGAGTATGATCGCTCCCGTTTCGAAGAGGGCGAGATCGCCGTCCTCATAGGTCGGGATCTGCCCGAAAGGATGAAGCGCAAGATGCGCGGGTTGCTTCATCTCGTTGAACGAAAGAAGACGAACGTCGTACGGCTGGCCAACTTCTTCCAGCGCCCAGCGAACACGCATGTCACGCGCCAGTCCCTGACCGCGATCGGGGGACTGTTCAAAGGCCGTGATGGTGATGGTCATCGCAACGCTCCGGCTGGTTTTCACGGGGCCCACAAAGCAGTCGTTTGGCAATAAGAAGGCGAACAACCGCTTTCGCCCCCATCCCGGCTCGTCGTTCCGATCCACTCAGAAGCGTGCGGCGTCTGGTTTCAGGATGCTGTCGGCCGATCGCCAAGGACCGAGTTCGGGCGCGTGTCTGACCATCGCCGGTCGACCGCATGGCCCGTCCTGACAAACGCAAATTCAGTCGTTCCGATGCCGCACCAGCATTGCAATCTCGACGGGGGCGATCGCAACGGTCACGCCTCCGGGCGCGTTGCGAGGTAAAGCGCGACGGCCAGAAACAGCGCGAGCGTCACGGCGCCGACAAAAGCGGATTCGGCGGTCGCCACGATGATCAGCCAGCTGACGGCGAGGCTCGCCATGGCGAGGATCTTGGCCCTCCGCGGGATGGCGCCGGTCGCGCGCCAGGCGCGCACAGGCGGACCGAAGCGGGGATGATCGAGGAGCCAGGTCTCGAAGCGCGGCGAGGAGCGCGTGAAGCACGCCGCCGCGAGGATCAGGAAGAGCGTGCCCGGCACCACCGGCAGGAACAGCCCGGCGATGCCGAACCCCAAGAAAACCCAGGCGAGACCGAAGAGGACGAGGCGCGGAGCCCTGGACCAGACCCGCCTGCGCGCCGCCGCTGTGGCCGCCTCATCCGCTTCCTCGCCTGTTTCCACCCAAAAATCCCGATCCAGCGCTCACTTGAGCGGCAACCCAGGCTCACATAGGACTTGGCGCGAGACCCGCATAGACTAGGCACGATGGCCAAGCCCCCCAGCCCGAGTTCGTCCAAGGCGCCGCCCGCTGCCGCGCATCGGATCGGCGCGCGCACGCGCATCCGCAACTATTTCCTGACCGGCATCATCGTCGCCGGGCCGGTGGCGATCACGGTCTACATCGCCCTCTGGTTCATCCAATTGGTCGACAGTTGGGTGAAGCCGCTGGTGCCGCCGCGCTACCTGCCCGAGACCTATCTGCCTTTCACCATTCCCGGCTTCGGGCTCCTGGTCGCGTTCCTGGCCCTGACGCTGCTCGGGTTCCTGACCGCCAACCTGGTCGGCCGCTCGCTGCTCGAATTCGGCGAGGTCGCCCTCGACCGCATGCCGTATGTGCGCGGCATCTACAAGGGCGTGAAGCAGATCTTCGAGACCGTGTTCAAGCAGGACGGTCACAGCTTCCGCCAGGTGGGCCTGATCGAGTGGCCGGGGGAGGGGCTGTGGTCCCTGTGCTTCATCACCGAGCCGGCGCAGGGCGCGCTCGCCGCCGCGCTGCCCGACGAGGAGCACGTCTGCGTGTTCGTGCCGTGCACGCCCAACCCGACCACCGGCTACCTCGTCGTCATGGAACGCGCGCGCGTCAAGGAGATCGACGTCACCACCGACGAGGCCTTCAAGCTCCTCATGTCCATGGGCATCATCCAGCCGGTCGACCGCCTCGGCATGATGCCGGGCGTGCCGCGCCTGTCCGGCGAGCCGCCCGCGCCACGGCCGATCCCCGAAGTCGTTGACGTGTGACGTTTTCCCCTCCCCGCAAGGGGGGAGGGGAGTTGCTATCCCGCTCGCAGCAGCCGAATGGCGGCGTCGCGCTCGAACAGGTAGAGGAGCAGCCGCAGCGCCTCGCCGCGCTCGCCCGTCAGCCCTTCGTCGCGCTCGATGACGAGGCGGGCGTCGTCGCGGGCGGCGGCGAGGAGGTCGGCGTCGGCCTCGAGGCGCGCGAGGCGGAAGCCGGGCAGGCCGGACTGGCGCGTGCCCAGCACCTCACCCTCGCCGCGCAGGCGCAGATCCGCTTCCGCGATGGCGAAGCCGTCCTCGGTTTGGCGCATCATCTCGAGCCGCGCCTGCGCGGCCGGCCCGAGCGGCCCCTTGTAGAGGAGGAGGCACGTCGAGGCGCGCTGTCCGCGGCCGATGCGGCCGCGCAGCTGATGCAGCTGCGCAAGCCCGAAGCGCTCGGCGTGCTCGATCACCATGATCGTCGCCCCCGGCACGTCGACCCCGACCTCGACCACGGTGGTCGAGACGAGGATCTTGGTCTCGCCGCGGGCGAACCGCTCCATGGCGGCATCCTTGTCGCGCCCGGCCAGCTTGCCGTGCACGAGGCCGACGGCGGGCCCGAACACCTGTTGGAGATGCTCAAAGCGGTCCTCGGCGGCGGCGAGATCGACCAATTCGGATTCGGCCACCAGCGGACAGATCCAGTAGACCTGATCGCCCGCCGCGACCGCCCGGCCGACGGCGCCGGTGACCTCCTCGAGCCGATCGCTCGACACGAGCCGCGTCGTGATCGGCTGGCGGCCGGGCGGCTTCTCGTCGAGCACGGACAGGTCCATGTCGCCGAAATAGGTGAGCGCGAGGGTGCGCGGGATCGGCGTCGCGGTCATGACCAGGATGTCGACCGCCTCGCCCTTGGTCCCGAGGGCCAGGCGCTGGTGCACGCCGAAGCGGTGCTGCTCGTCGACGACGGCGAGGCCGAGATCGCGGAAGGCGACGTCCTCCTGGAACAGGGCGTGCGTGCCGACGACGATGGGGATCGCGCCTTCCGCCAGCCGCAGCAGCGTCGCGCGGCGTGCGGCGCCGCGGTCGCGTCCGGTGAGCAGCGCGACGCGCAGCCCGGCGGCGCGGGCGAGCGGTTCGATGCGATCGAAATGCTGGCGAGCCAGGATCTCGGTCGGGGCCATGAGCGCCGCCTGCCGGCCCGCTTCGATGGCGCTCGCCATGGCCAGGAGCGCGACGGCGGTCTTGCCGGAGCCGACATCGCCTTGCAGGAGGCGGAGCATGCGCTTGTCGGAGACGAGGTCGCGGCGGATATCCTCGACCGCGCGGCGCTGGGCGCCGGTGAGGGCGAACGGGAGCGCCTGCTCGATCGTTCGCACCAAGGCGCCGTCGCCGGCGTTCTGGCGTCCCGGCAGCCGGCGCATGCGGCTGCGCACGAGGGCGAGGGCGAGCTGCGAGGCGAGAAGCTCGTCGTAGGCGAGCCGGCGCCGGCTCGGATTGCCGGCCAAGGCCTCCTCGGACATCTCGGTCGGGTCCTTCGGGCCATGCAGGGAGGCGAGCGCCTCGGCCACGGGCGGAAAGCCGTTGCGGTCGAGCCACGAGCGGTCCTGCCATTCGGGGAGGCCCGGCAGCCGTTGCAGGGCGCCGCCGACGAAACGCGCGATCAGGCGCGAGGACAAACCCTCCGTCTGGCCGTACACCGCCTCGACGGCCGGCAGGCTGGCCGCCTCGCGCTCGTCGAGGACCCGGTCCGGATGGACCATCTGGCGCGTCCCGTCCCGCAGCTCGATCTTGCCGGAGATCAGCCGCCGGGCGCCCTTCGGCAGCAGCTTCTCGATGCGCTGACGGGGCGCGTTGAAGAACACCAGCGTGATGTCGCCGGTGTCGTCCTCCACCAGCACCCGGTAGGGCGCGCGCCTGCGGCCGGGCGGCGGCGGCCGGTGCGCGCCGACCGTCACGGCCAAGGTCACCGGCTCGCCGACGGGGGCTTCGGCGATCGATCCCTTCAGCTCCCGGGCGATGCCGCCGTGCGGCAGGTGGAACAGGAGGTCGACCACCCGCGCCGGCCGTCCCGGCTCGCCGAGCAGGCGGTCGAGGAGCGGCGCGATCTTCGGCCCCACCCCCGGCAGCGACGCCGCGGGGGCGAAAAGCGGATCGAGCACAGAGGGCCGCAGAGACATGGAGCGTCGGGGTGGCGTCCGGGATCGGGCTCGCTATATAGCCAAGGAACGCGACATCAGCATCTTCAGCAGCTATTGGAGCAGCCGGATGAGCGGCTCGACCCTCTCGAGCGCCGGCCTCGACATCCGGCGGCGGCAGATCTTGTTCCGCGCCTGGCATCGCGGCACCCGCGAAATGGACCTCTTGATGGGCCGCTTCGCCGATGCGGCTCTCCCCGGGCTGTCGGATGCGGAGATCGACGCGTTCGAACGGCTGATCGAGAGGCCCGACGGGGATTTGTTCGGTTGGATCATGGGCGAAGCGGAGGCTCCACCGGACGTTGATACGCCGTTGTTTCGACGGCTGAAGGCTTTTCACCGAGGCTGACCTTTGTCGTCCCCGGCGAGCGGAGCGAGGGAAAGGGGACCCAGACGCGCCGCGCTCCGAGGCCCTGGATCCCCTTCCCGGCGCTCGCGCCGCCGGGGATGACACATTGGCTCAACGACACGATCGACCTGATATCATGACGGTTCCACTGACCCGCGCCATCGGTGCCCTGCAAACGGGCGACAGCCTAACCCTGGCCAGCGTTCCGGACGGGTTCGACGCGCTCGTCGTCGCCGACCTGACGCGGGCGCTCGGCGCCCTTTCGGAGGGGCCGGCGGCTCTCGTCCATGTGGCGCGCGACGGGCAGCGCCAGCAGGTGCTGGAGAATGCGCTGCGCTTCATCGCGCCGGAGATCGAGGTGCTGACCTTCCCGGCCTGGGATTGCCAGCCCTACGACCGCATCTCGCCGAACGCGGCGGTGACCGCCCAGCGCATGACGACGCTGGCGCGGCTGACGCGCTCGCGCTCCTCCGCCGAGCGGCCGCGCCTTCTCTCGACCACCGTCAATGCCGTCCTGCAGCGCGTGCCGCCCCGCGCCCGCGTCGCGGCGGAAAGCTTCTCCGCCGCGCCCGGCAACATGGTCAACATGGACGCCCTCGTCGCCTGGCTGGAGATGAACGGCTTCCTGCGCTCGGGCACGGTGCGCGACACGGGCGAATACGCGGTACGCGGCGGCATCGTCGACCTTTACGCGCCCGGGCTCGCCGGGCCCGTGCGGCTCGACTTCTTCGGCGACACCCTCGAATCGATCCGCTCGTTCGATCCGGAAACGCAGCGCACGGTCGGCCAGCTCCGCTCGCTCGATCTCGTGCCGATCAGCGAGGTGCAGCTCACGACCGAGAGCATCCGCCGCTTCCGCCAGAGCTACGTGGCCGAGTTCGGCGCGCCGACCCGCGACGACCGGCTCTACGAATCCGTCAGCGAAGGCCGCCGTTATCCGGGCATCGAGCACTGGCTGCCGCTCTTCCACGACCGGCTCGACACGCTGCTCGATTACGCGGAGGGCGTGCCGGTCGCCTTCGACACCCTCGTCGACGATGCCGCCGGCGAGCGGCTCGGGCAGGTGAAGGACTATTACGACGCGCGCAAGACCGCCGTGGCACATCCACAGGCGGGCGTCGCGCCCTACCGCCCGCTGCCGGCCGGGGCACTGTACATGAAGCCGGAGGAATGGGCCGAGCGCACGGGCGAGCGCGCCGTCGCCCGTCTCACGCCCTTCGCCATTCCGGCCTCGGCCGAGCGCCTCGTCGTCGATTGCGAGGCGCGGCGCGGGCGCAACTTCATCGCCGAGCGCGCGGAGGAGGGCACCAACGTGTTCGACGCCGCCGTGCAGCACGTGCGCGCCCTGCAAGCGGCCGACAAGCGCGTGCTGGTGGGCGTGTGGTCGGAAGGCTCACGCGAGCGCCTCTGCCATGTGCTCAACGACCACGGCCTGACGCAGACCAAGAGCGTCAATCGCCTCGGCGACGCGCTTGCCCTGCCCAAGACCGAGATTCCCGTCGCCGTCTGGGGGTTGGAGGCCGGCTTCGAGGCGGGCGATCTCGCCGTCCTCAGCGAGCAGGACATCCTCGGCGACCGGCTCGTGCGGCCGAAGCGCAAGTCGAAGCGCCCGCAGGATTTCCTCACCGAGGTCGCGGCCCTGACGCCCGGCGACCTCGTCGTGCACGTCGATCACGGCATCGGCCGCTTCGAAGGATTGCAGACCATCGAGGCGGCGGGGGCGCCGCACGATTGCCTGGCGCTGAGCTATGCCGGCGGCGACCGCCTGTTCCTGCCGGTCGAGAACATCGAGCTGCTGACGCGCTACGGATCGGAAGAGGCCGAGGTGCAGCTCGACCGGCTCGGCGGCGGCGCCTGGCAGGCGCGCAAGTCGCGCATGAAAAAGCGCATCCGCGAGATGGCCGGCGCCCTCATGAAGATCGCCGCGGCGCGCATCATGAAGGAGGCGCCGCGCCTCGCCCCGACGGAAGGCCTCTACGACGAGTTCGCGGCCCGCTTCCCCTACGAGGAGACGGAGGACCAGCAGAACGCCATCGATGCCGTGATGGGCGACCTCACGACCGGGCGCCCGATGGACCGCCTCATCTGCGGCGACGTCGGCTTCGGCAAGACCGAGGTGGCGCTGCGGGCCGCCTTCGCCTCCGCCATGGCGGGCAAGCAGGTAGCGATCGTCGTGCCGACGACGCTGCTCGCGCGCCAGCA